>CAKUGX010000007.1 GCA_934654765.1 uncultured Collinsella sp.
ACTGATAGCACTTTGACGGTCGATGCCCTCAATGTTGGTCGAAGCGCACGTTGTAATATAACCGGCGGTAAAATATATCGCTACGGCGCGCGTGGTAATACGTGTGTGGTTTACGCCGCCGGAACCCTTACCCTCAACGGATCGCCGGAAATCGCGAGCTACTGGAAGAACAGCCACGCCGACGATAAAAATTATGGCGACAAGTACACTGAAGCAGATAAAGCCACGGGAACCGCTAAGAGTCTGTATATCCCTAAGAGGAAGGACTCCAATCCCAATGTCCCCGTACTGAACATCGCATCTGGCTTTTCCGTACGTGGAGGCTATGGAGCCGATGTTTGGATTTCGGTTGAGGAGACTGTGGACAGCAACGGTCTGAAATCGCGTGTCCTTGGTAGCTGCGATTCGAGCGAGATCGAAGGCGTTATGCCGGATGGCTCGTCTGAGAGCGACGACAACTCCGATAAGTATGAGATCGTGAATCTCAACGGCGACCTCATCTTCCGCGAGACCATCCACCAGCACAAGTGGAACGTTGAAGCTGACGGCATAGGTGTCAAGGCATCGTGCGTAGGCCCGTTCCGCAACAGCGAGTGCGAATATGGCAAGGACGAGAACGGTGAGGTCAAAAAGTACCTGAGGGCCACGTACAAGCTCTCCATGTCCAAAGCAACGAGCTCTCAGAGCACTGAGCTTGTCTATGACGGCTGCCCGGTCAAGATTGCTTTGAATAAAGACGGCGCGTGGAATCTTGAGCAGATGGGCGTGACAGCTAGCGAAGAATTCACGTGGTATCAGTGCAAGTCCCAGGCAGACGCCGAGGCGTATCAAAATGGCACCAAGCTCAACGACGCCCCGACGGACGCCGGCTACTACTATGTCGTTACGACCTTTAAGACCGACTCTGGCAAAACGCTCGAGGGCAAGAAGGCCTTCGCGATTTCGCAGCGCCGACTGGTCAGGGGCCAATCCTACCAGTTCACCCTTAAAGACGGCGGCAAGGGTGCGGGCAAGTACGCCTATGATGGCGAGGAACACCAGCCTGTCGTTGAAAGTGCAAAGTTCAAGAACGGTGCCGGCGAGTGGGTCGATCTCGTTGAGGGCAAGGATTACGAGCTCAGCGCTAGAAGTGAATCCGGACTGAAGCAAACCGAGCCGGGACAATACGAGTGCATTGTCATCGGTAAGGGCAACTTCACGACCGATGCCGGTACCACAAGTGTTCTGACGCTCAAATGGGAGATTGTTGATGTTGAACGTTTCGACCTTGAGGTCATTGACTTCGACGGTGCCTATGACGGCGAAAAGCATGGCATTACGGTCAACGTTAAGAATGACCCCGTTCCGGCGGGTATGAAGATCGAGTACCGTGAAGACGGCGGAGATTGGACGACGGAAAAGCCGACGTATCGCAGCGCGGGCGAGCGCACGATCTACTACCGCGTGAAGGCTTCTGACTACCTGACCGTTTCGGACAAGGCGACCGTGAAGATTTTCAAGGCCGATCAGGAGGCGCCGGCCGACCTCGTGGGCAACAACTGCACTACATGCAAGAGCCAGGACGGCTCCGTCTCGGGCGCGACCGAGAAAATGGAATATCGTTGCGGGTCGAGCGGGAACTACAAGAAGGTTGCGTCTGACGGTAAGTTAACTGGGCTTTCGGCGGGAACCTACTACGTCCGCTATGCCGCTGACTACAACCACAACGCATCGGCCGATGATGAGGTCAAGATTGAGCACGGTCCCCATGCTGTTGCTGAAAATGCAGCCTGGAAGCCGAATGGCGAAGGTAGCCACGTTAAGGTCTGCAAGTACTGCAAGAATACGGAGCTGGAGCGTCAGGCCTGCAGGTGGAAATACGAGATCGTTACACCCGCCACGCCTGAGATTGATGGTGTCCGTCAAAAGGTCTGCAGGATTTGCAACGGCAAGTGGGATGAAGAGCCTTATACCTACGTGGACATCTATAAGCCCGTCTTTTACGACCTGTCGGATGGCGCCACCTATTGCGAGAGCGTTTCGTTTGACGTGTTTGACGACCGCGACGAGACGGTGACGGTTACCGATAACGGCAAAGAGCTCATGGCTGGCAAGAACGGCAAGTACACGGCTAAGGCTGCTGAAGGCGATGCCGGTGCCGACCATGTCATTGTGGCCGCGGATGCTGCTGGCAATATAGAGACCTTCACAATTAAGATGTACGCCGAGCATGCGTACGACTGGACGATCGACAAACAGCCGACGGTTACCGAGGCCGGTTCCAAACACGGGAAGTGCTCCGTGTGCCAGCATGAGTCGGGCGCGGTTGAAATTCCGGCGCTGGCCGTTAAGGGCTACTCCGACGTATATGACGGCAAGGATCATTTTGTTGATGCCTCGGAGCTGCCCGCGGGTGCTGTCGTTGAGTACAAGGCTGCCGATGGCAGCTGGGCGAACGATGCCCCCAGCATCAAGGACGCCGGCAACGTGACGGTCGACTATCGCGTCACGATTGACGGCGCGGCAGTTGAGGGCCAAGTGACACTCGAGGTCACTCCGCTCGCGATCACGGTTTCCGCTTTGGACGCCTCCAAGACCTACGGCGACGATGATCCTGAACTGGGCTGGAAGGTCACCAAGGGCGAGCTCGTCGAGGGCGAGTCCCTCCAGGACATCACCGTCTCCCGCGAGGGCGGCGAGACCGTGAGCAAGGGCGGCTACGCCGTGACGGCTTCGCAGACCGAGGGCGCCAACCCCAACTACGAGATTACGTTCAAGCCCGGCACGTTCACTATCGATAAGCGCGAGCTCACCGTGAAATGGGACGCCACCACTGAGTTCACCTACGACGGCGAGGAGCACTGCCCCCAGGCGGACCTCGGCAACGTCGTCGGTGACGATAAGCTCGGTGCGTACGTCGACGGCGGCGCGGTCAAGGCCGGCAAACATACGGCGACCATCACCGAGCTGACGGGCGTCGACAAGGGCAACTACAAGCTGCCGGCAACGGGCCTGACGTGCGAGTTCTCTATCAAGAAGGCGCCCAAGGGCGCACCGGTGGTTCAGGGTGTGGCCGAGACCGTCAGCGCCAAGGCTGACGGCAAGATCACGGCTGTCGACGCCACCATGGAGTGGCGCGCCAAGGACTCGGGCGAGTATCAGGCTGTGCCCGAAGGCGTGGCCGAGCTCAGCGGCCTTGCCGCGGGCACGTACGAAGTGCGCTACCGCGCCGATGACAACCACGAAGCTTCTACCGCGACTAAGGTCACGGTTGCCGCAGGCCGTAAGCTCGCCGTGACGCTGCCCGCCGAACAGGTCGGCTACAAGCTCACGGCTGACGCGACCGAGCTCGACTGGCATGGCTCCGCTACTCTTGCTATCAGCATCGAGGACGGCTACTTCGCCGACCCCTCTGCCTACGTTGTTAAGGTCAACGAAGACGCCGTGGCGCTCAACGACCACGGCGAGTTTACCGTCCAGGACGTCGAGGGTGACGTGAAGGTGACGGTCGAGGGCGTGCGCAAGCACGAGGCCGTGAAGGACACGTGGCTCTCCGATGGCAACACGCACTGGCACGAGTGCACCTGCGGCGGCAAGGTCGACGAGGCCGCGCACACCTTTACGTGGGTTGTTGACACGCCTCCCACGGCGACCGAGAAGGGCTTTGGTCACAAGCAGTGTGTCGTCTGCGGATACGAGCTCCCCGGTGAGGAGATCCCGGCTGCTGCCATTTCTGGTTACTCCGACGAGTACGACGGCGCGTATCACACGGTCAATGCTTCGGCGCTGCCCGAGGGCGCGACGGCCGAGTACAGCACCGACGACGGCAAGACCTGGTCTACCGCTGCCCCCGAGATCAAGGACGCCGGCACGCTGGACGTTGCCTATAAGGTGATGATCGGCGGTGCGACGGTCGAGGGCCAGGTGACGCTCGAGGTCAAGCCGCGTGCGATCACGGTCGCTGCTCAGAACGCCTCCAAGACCTACGGCGAGAAAGACCCCGTCTTTGAGTGGTCGGTCACCGGTGGCGAGCTCGTCAAAGACGAGACACTTGAGCTCGAGATCGAGCGCGAGGATAGCGACGACGTACGCGAGGGCGGCTATGCTCTGCAGCTGACGCAGCCCGAGGGTGCCAACCCCAACTACATCATTACGTTCGTCGACGGCACGTTCACCATTAACCAGCGCCTGCTCACCGTGACGTGGGGCACCACCGAGTTCGTCTACGACGGCAAGGAGCACTGCCCTGTGGCCACGCTCGGCAATGTTATCGGCAAGGATGACCTTGGTGCATTCGTTGACGGTTCCCAGACCGAGGTCGGCACCTATACGGCGACCCTCGCCGAGCTGACGGGCAAGGCTGCGGGCAACTACGTGCTGCCCGCCGAGGGCCTGACCTGCGAGTTCTCCATCAAGAACGCCGCACAGGACGCGCCGAAGGTCCAGGCTGTGGCCGAGACCGTGAGCGGCAAGAAGGACGGTAAGATCACGGGTATCGATGCCACCATGGAGTGGCGTGCCCAGGGTGCTGCTGAGTATCAGGCCGTGGGCAAGGACGTGACCGAGCTCAAGGACCTCGCCGCCGGTGTGTACGAGTTGCGCTATCAGGTCAAGACCAACTACGATGCCTCTGCTGCCACCGAGGTCACCGTGAAGGCGGGCCGCAAGCTCGTCGTGACGCTGCCGGGCAACCAGGTAGGCTACACGCTCACCTCGACTGCGACCGAGCTCGACTGGCACGGATCCGCAAAGCTCGCCATCAGCATCGATAGCGCGTACTTTACGGGCAAGGACTACGCCGTCAACGTCAACGGCAAGGCCGTTAAGCTCTCCGACGACGGCACCTATGAGCTCAAGGATGTCGAGGGCGATGTGAACGTGACGGTCGATGGCGTCCTCAAGCACGAGCCCGACGGCTCCGGCTGGGCGCACGACGCCAAGGCTCACTGGCACATCTGCCGCTGCGGCGAGATCCTGGACAAGGCTGAGCACACCTTTGAGTGGGTTGTCGATAGGCCGGCGACCACCGAGGCCAAGGGCGAGAGGCACCAGGAGTGCACTGTCTGCGGCGAGAAGGGCAAGACCGAGGACATCGCGATCCTGGCCCCCACGATTATTGAGGGCGCAGGCCAGGCGATTACGGTCGACACCGCCAAGGACCTGAGCTTCCGTTCGAACGCGCCGATCAAGTACTTCAAGACGGTACTGGTCGACGACATGGAAGTCGGTGCTGATAACTTCGTTCTTACCTCGGGCTCTACAATCGTGACGCTCAAGACGAGCTTTGTGAAGACGCTTGGTGTGGGTGAGCACAAGCTGAGCGTGGTTTCGACCACGGGCACGGCCGAGACGACCTTTACCATTGCCGAGGCCGCCAAGCCGACGCCGACGCCCGGCTCGAGCCAGACCACGACCACCACGACGACCACGTCTTCTAAGTCCAAGAAGAAGACTGGCAAGGGCACCTTGCCTTCGGTCGGCGATGGAACGTACGCCATGGCTGGTGGCGTACTTGTAGCCGGCGTGGCAGTTCTGCTGCTGGCATACGCCATGAGGCGCCGCGCCTAGTCGCCTCCTTATCCCCCTTGGGGCCCGGATCTCGCCATCCGGGCCCCTTTTTTGTGTCGCCGCGGGACCTGGTGGGCAAAAAATGCCAAAAATGAGTACTGTCACTATTTTAGTAACAGCGAAATAGGGCCAAAAACGGGCTCAGTAGGTCGCGTGAGCATGATTTTGGGGCGTCCATCGCTGGATTTGGAGCCCAAAAGGGCCATTTTTGGGCCTGGCAGACCGAAAACCGCTGCTACTAATCTGGTAACAGTACTCATATTTGCCCTATTTTGCCCACTGCCCTTTGGCGAGGGTACAAAGCAGGGGGTTATAATTTAAAGAACCGCCTATAAATTGAATCTTTATTACAACTTTACACCTAGGTTTACAGCTGTCTTGTCAGCTGTAAACCTAGGTGTCATACTAAAGCCCCAAGATTCGCCAAAAGAGAGGGGCCTTGATGGCACAGAGCGCGAACATGGATGCATCGGAGCTTGCACGCGATATTGCGGCCGGCCTGGCATCGGCAACGACGGCAACGGAGCGCGCGGCATTGGTGCCCGCAGAGCTCGTCGAGGCCATTCAGCAACTAAAAACCCAACGCGACGCGGTGATCCTGGCACATTACTACGTGGCGCCCGAGGTCCAGGCCGTGGCCGACTACGTCGGTGACAGCTTCTACCTGGCAAAGCTCGCCAAGAGCCTGCCGCAGCAGACCATCGTGCTGTGCGGCGTGGAGTTTATGGGCGAGAGCGCCAAGCTGCTCAATCCCACCAAGACCGTGCTGTTGCCCGAGCCGGGCGCGGATTGCCCCATGGCACACATGGTCAAGCGCGAGACGGTCGACGCCGCACGCGCCGAGTACGGCGATGACCTGGCCGTGGTGTGCTACGTCAACTCGACGGTCGAGATCAAAAGCTGGAGCGACGTGTGCGTCACCAGCTCCAACGCCGTCAAGATCGTGTCCGAGCTGCCGCAACAGCACATCCTGTTTATCCCAGATCAGAACCTGGGCCGCTTTGTTGCCGAGCAGGTGCCGCAAAAGCACGTCATTCTCAACAACGGCTACTGCCCGCGTCACCACATCATCACGGTCGAGCAGATCGTCGATGCGACGGAGGCGCACCCCAATGCGCTCGTGCTGGCGCACCCCGAGTGCAAGGCCGATGTTCTTGCCGAGGCCGACTACATCGGCTCTACCGCCGGCATCATCAAGTACGCCGAGGAATCGGACGCGAGCGAGTTCATTATCGTGACGGTCCGCGGCGTGCTCTACGAGCTTGAGCGCCGCTGCCAAGGCACCGGCAAGAAGTTCTACTTCCCCGCGGTGCAGCCCACCTGCGTCAACATGGATCTCATCACGCTCGAAAAGCTCGTGCGCTGCCTGGAGACGGGCGAGGGCGAGGTGCAGATCGGCGTGTCGGACGAGGCCGCCGACCAGGCCAAGCTCACGCTCGACCGCATGCTCGAGTACGCAGCGCGCTAAAACAATGTGGCATGAGGGACGGTCCCGCATGCCACATTACAAGGGAGAGGATTCCTGTGGAAACCAAACAATACCCCGATATGGAGTGCGACGTCGTCATTGCCGGCTGCGGCGTGGCGGGCCTGTATGCGGCCCTCAATCTGCCGACGAGCACGCGCGTGATCATGCTCTCCAAGGGCGCCGTCGACGAGTGCGATTCCATGCTCGCGCAGGGCGGCATCTGCGTGCTGCCCGAGGGCTCGGACTACGACGCCTTCTTTGAGGACACCATGCATGCCGGTCATTACGAGAACCGCCGCGAGAGCGTCGACATCATGATTCGCTCGAGCCGTTCGGTCATCAACGACCTGCTGGCGATGGGCGTGGACTTTGAGCGCAAGGCCGACGGCAGCCTGGACTTTACCCGCGAGGGCGCGCATAGCCGCCCGCGTATCGCCTTCCATGCCGACATTACGGGCAAGGAGATCACGACCAAGCTGCTTCAGGCCGTCCGTAAGCTGGACAACGTGCAGATTCTGGAGCACGTGGCCATGACTGACATTCTGACTGACGAGCGCGACGGCGCCACGGTGTGCACCGGCATCGTTGCCGTGCCCGTGGACGAGGACGACTCGGTCCGTCCCGCCGACGAGCTCGCAAATGCCGCCGAGGGCGTGCATGCCGGCGAGCCGTTCAAGATTCACGCGCGCCATACGCTATGGGCGACGGGCGGCATCGGTGGCGTGTACGACCACTCGACCAACTACCCGCAGCTCACCGGCGACGCCTGCTTCATCGCCCAAGAGCACGGCATTACGATGGAGCACTTGGACTACGTGCAGATTCACCCCACGGGTCTGTTTTCGCCGCAGCCGGGTCGCACGTTCCTGATCAGCGAGAGCTGCCGCGGCGAGGGCGCGATTCTGCTCAACGCCGCCGGCGAGCGCTTTACCGACGAGCTGCAGCCGCGCGACGTGGTCGCCGCCGCCATCCGCGAGCAAATGAAGCAGGACGGCGCCGAGCACGAGTGGCTGAGCTTTGCTCCCGTCGAGCGCGACGTGGTGACCGGACACTTTGCCAACATCCGCGCACGCTGCCTGGAGGACGGCCGCGACATCTTGGACGAGCCCATCCCCGTCACGCCCACGCAGCACTACTTTATGGGCGGCGTGTGGGTCGACAAGGACGGCTGCACCTCGATGCCCGAGCTTTACGCCGCCGGCGAGACGGCCTGCAACGGCGTGCACGGCAAGAACCGCCTGGCTTCTAACAGCCTGCTCGAGTCCCTGGTTTGGGGTCGCCGCGCCGCTTGGCGTATGCGCACCGGCGAGTCGCTTGCCGTGGAGCAGGCGGGCGAGCCCGCGCTCGACGGACGTCACCGCGCCCTGAGCGCCGATACCCTTGCAATCGATGATTTGGCCCGTGCCGCCGGCACGCAGGCCGTGGAGGAGTAGACCATGAATCCCATTACCATGAAGCTCGTCGTCGATGATCTGATTTTGCAGGCCCTGCGCGAGGATATTACGTTTGAGGACGTGAGCACGGCGAGCGTGTGCCCCACGGCGCGTCCCGCTACCGTTGAGCTCATCGCCAAGGCCGACGGCATCATCGCCGGTCTGGACGTGTTCGCCCGCACCTTCGAGCTACTGGATTCGCAGAGCTCCGTACTGTTTGATGTCACGGACGGCGACGAGGTGCATGCCGGCGACCATGTGGGCCAGGTACGCGGCGACGCGCGCGTGCTGCTTTCGGGCGAGCGCGTGGCGCTCAACTACCTGCAGCGCATGAGCGGTATCGCCACCTATACGCACAGAATGGCCGCGGTGCTCGAGGGCACCAAGACCGTGCTCGTCGACACGCGCAAGACCACGCCGGGCATGCGTGTCTTCGAGAAGGCCGCAGTCGAGATTGGCGGCGGCAGCAACCACCGCTACAACCTGTCGACGGCCGTCATGCTCAAGGACAATCACATCGACGCCGCCGGTGGCGTGGCACGTGCGATCGAGATGGCGCGCGCCCATGCGTCGTTTACCACGACGGTCGAGATCGAGTGCGAGAACTTGGACATGGTACGCGAGGCTGTTGAGGCCGGCGCCGACATCATCATGTTCGACAACATGACCCACGATGATATGGCCGCCGCCATCGAGCTTATCGACGGTCGCGCCAAGACCGAGTGCTCGGGCAACGTAGACGCCGGCAACATTCGCGCCCTGGCCGACCTGGGCGTCGATTTTATTAGCTCGGGCGCCCTGACGCACTCCGCGCCGATCCTCGACCTTTCGCTTAAGCACCTGCGTCTGCTGGACGGTAAATAATGAACGCCCGCGAGCGTCGCCGTGCCATCATGGCCGTGCTCGAGGGGGCTAAAGATCCCGTTTCGGGCAGCGCGCTTGCCCGCGAGGTGGGCGTGAGCCGTCAGGTCGTGGTGCAAGACATTGCCTTGCTGCGCGCCGACGGGCACGATATCGTCGCTACCAACCGCGGCTACGTGCTGCAGGAAGCCGAGAGCAGCCCGGCTGTGCCCACGCGCTTGGTCAAGGTGCGCCACAGCGTGGAGCAGGCGGGCGACGAGCTCACGAGCATCGTCGATGCGGGCGGCGCCGTGCTCAACGTGATCGTCAACCATCGCGTGTACGGCAAGATCACGGCCGACCTGGACATCCGCAACCGCCGCGATATCGAGCGCTACCTGCACGACATCGCCAGCGGCAAGAGCTTTCCGTTGCTGACGGTGACCAGCGGCTATCACTTCCACCGCATCGCGGCAGAAGACGAGCAGACCCTCGACGAGATCGAGGCACTGCTCAAGGAGAAGGGCTATCTGGCCGAGATCATGCCCTACGAGGATGATTTGTCTTAGCCGACGCTGCAAACGCCCCTAAGCGGCAATCTGACGTTCAATCGTCGGTCGCGTACCAGAGTACGCTTCCCTCCTCTTTCACGTCACCTTGCTCGCTTATGGGCGTTTTCGCTGACTTATGCTCAAGCTGCGGCGTTGCTATAGTGGCTGCCCGTGTAAACAAAAGGAGGCCTCCGCGGCGATGCGGAGGCCTCCTTTTTGTGCACGGTGTACTTTTGAGTGTGCAAGTGGGGGAGTTGTTACTCCTCGACGATCTCGGTGATCGCGCCAGCGGGGCAAGCGTCCTGGCAAGCGCCACAGGCGACGCAGGAGTCCTCGTCAGCGACGGTAGCGACGTCCTGGAGCTCCAGAACGCCAGCGGGGCAGGAGTCGACGCAAACGCCACAAGCGATGCACTCGTCGGCATCAATTACGGGATGAGCCATGGTAGTTTCCTCTCTGTTGACCGACGCTACAGGCGATGCGCGTCGGTTTGATTCGGGCAAAAACATACCACGGCAGCGACCGTTTGCAATACCCTCTGACCGGCATCTTCATACCGTTCGCCGAGTATGCCACGGCTTACTAAAAAACACGCAGGTTAGGCCGTTGAGCTGCGCAAATGTTAGCTAAAGGTGACTTGAATTATTGGGCGATTGAGCGTGCTTGCGGAAACTGCGACCCAGAATCGGCGCTCAAAACGGGGCACGCTTTCCCGGGGGCGGCCCCAAGGCCCCCTGCGCGGCCCAGCCCCAAACCTCAGTCAACTCTACATAGATCTCAATAGATCTGCCGAGAACTCAAACAGCGCATCTACCTGCGCTTTTGCGAACCTAAACTCTCGGAGATAAGAAATCTTATATGAATTGACTTAGATTTTGTATATTCCAGCCCATAAGGGGATACACTACATCCTGAAAGACAAGCCGAAGCGCCGTGCGACAGACCGCCGACGCGGCGCGAACGCACAAGAGAGAGGGAATTTCTAATGGGTAAGATTCTTGGTATCGACCTTGGTACTACCAACTCCGCTATGGCCGTCCTCGAGGGCGGTTCTCCGACCATTATCGTGAACGCCGAGGGCGACCGCACCACCCCGTCCGTCGTTGGCTTCCGCGCCGACGGCGACCGCGTCGTGGGCAAGGCCGCTAAGAACCAGGCGGTCACCAACCCCAAGAACACCGTGTTCTCCATCAAGCGCTTCATGGGCCGCAAGTACTCCGAGTGCACCTCCGAGCTCAAGACCGTGCCGTATGAGGTCAAGGAGGGCCAGGGCGGCCGTGCCGTCGTCAACATCGAGGGCAAGGATTACACCGCCGAGCAGGTGAGCGCCATGGTGCTCGCCAAGATGAAGGCCGACGCCGAGAAGTATCTGGGCGAGACCGTCACCGACGCCGTCATCACCGTCCCGGCCTACTTCAACGACGCCCAGCGTCAGGCCACCAAGGACGCCGGTAAGATCGCCGGCCTCAACGTCAAGCGTATCGTCAACGAGCCGACCGCTGCTGCTCTGGCCTATGGCCTGGACAAGCAGGGTTCCGACCAGCGCATCCTGGTCTTCGACCTGGGCGGTGGCACCTTCGACGTCTCCATCCTCGACCTCGCCGACGGCGTGTTTGAGGTTCTGTCCACCTCGGGCGACAACCACCTGGGCGGCGACGACTGGGATCAGCGCGTCATCGACTGGATGGCCGACAAGTTCCAGCAGGAGAACGGCGTCGACCTGCGTCAGGACCCTATGGCCCTGCAGCGCCTGAAGGAGGCAGCCGAGAACGCCAAGAAGGAGCTCTCCGCCGCCCAGCAGTCCACGATCAACCTGCCGTTCATCACCATGAACCAGTCCGGCCCGCTGCACCTCAACTACACGCTGACCCGTGCCGAGTTTGAGAAGATCACCCGCGACCTGCTCGAGCGCTGCAAGCAGCCTGTCACCAACGCCCTGCGCGACGCTAAGCTCAAGCTCTCCGATCTGACCGAGGTCATCCTCGTCGGCGGCTCCACCCGTATGCCCGCCGTCCAGGACCTGGTCAAGACCATGACCGGCAAGCAGCCCAACATGTCCGTGAACCCCGACGAGGTCGTTGCCGACGGCGCTGCCGTCCAGGGCGGCGTGCTCACCGGTGACGTCGAGGGCATCCTGCTGCTCGACGTGACCCCGCTGTCGCTGGGCGTCGAGACCATGGGCGGCATCATGACCAAGATGATTGATCGCAACACCACGATCCCGACCTCCAAGACCGAGGTTTACTCCACCGCTGCCGACAACCAGACCAGCGTCGAGATCAACGTGCTCCAGGGCGAGCGCGAGCTTGCCCGCGACAACAAGTCGCTCGGTAAGTTCCAGCTGACCGGTATCCCGGCTGCCCGCCGCGGCGTGCCGCAGATCGAGGTCACCTTCGACATCGACGCCAACGGCATCGTCAAGGTCTCCGCTAAGGACAAGGGCACCGGCAAGGAGCAGCAGATCACCATCTCCGGCTCCACCGCGCTTTCCGACGACGAAGTCGATCGCATGGTCAAGGATGCCGAGGCTCATGACGAGGAGGACAAGAAGCAGAAGGAAGAGGTCGAGGTCCGCAACCAGACCGACAGCCTGTGCTACTCCACCGAGCAGACCCTCAACGAGCTGGGCGACAAGGTTTCCGCCGATGTGAAGTCCAAGGCCGAGGCCGCTATCGCCGACGCCAAGAAGGCGCTCGAGGGCTCTGACGTCGAGGCTATCAAGGCCGCCGGCGAGTCCCTGCAGTCCGTGGCCTACGAGCTGGCCCAGGTTGTCTACGCCGACGCTCAGCAGCAGACCGACGGTGCCGCCGGCGCCCAGCCTGCCGACGATGACGTTGTCGACGCCGACTACGAGGTTGTGGACGACGAGGACAAGTAATCATGTCCGCCCGTAAAGCTCGCACGGAGGCGGCCGCCGCTGGCGCCGCCCCCGTTGACTCTGAGGAGAAGGACGTGAAGATTCCCGTAGAGGCCGTCGACGATACCGAGGCCAACGAGGCCCCGGCCGCCGAGGCTGTCGAGAACCAGGTAGAGGATTCCAACAAGGAGGCGACGATGACCGAGGACGAGATGGTGGAAGCCGCTATCCGCGCCGGTGAGGAAGCCGCCGACAACGACTTTAAGCTCAAGTTCGAGCAGGCCCAAAAGGAGCTTGCCGACGTGCGCAATGAGCTCGATGCTGCGGCAGAGGCTCAGAAGGCCGCCGAGGACAAGGCAAAGGACGCTACCGAGCGCACCGCCCGTCTGCAGGCCGACTGGGAGAACTTCCGTCGCCGCACCGCCAACGAGCGCATCGCCGAGCGCGAGCGCGCGACCGAGAAGCTTGTCACCGCGCTGTTGCCGGTGATCGACGATATCGAGCGCGCGATCGACCATGCCCGCAGCCAAGAGCTTTCCGACGACTTTAAGCAGTTCGTCGATGGCGTTGACGCGGTACATGCCAAGCTGCTCGATGTGTTTGCGCACGAGGGCGTTGAGCCTATCGACCCCAAGGGCGAGGCGTTCGATCCGCTCGAGCACCAGGCTGTGGGTCGCGTCGAGGACGCATCGCAGTACGACGAGACCGTCAACGATGTGTACCAGAAGGGCTACCGCATGGCGGATCGCATCCTGCGTTCCGCGATGGTGACGGTGACCTACGGTGGCGAGAAGCGCCCCGCACCGGAGCCCGAAGCGGCGCCCGAGGATGCTACGGCCGATACGGCCGAGAGCACCGAGGAGTAATTGAGAAGGGCCCCGGGGCAACACCCGGGGCCCTTTCTGGCCTAGTGCCATATGACAGCATGAGCCGCCGTCCGCAGGGGCGGCGGATGAAACAGGAGAGGAGCTACGATGGCTGCAGGCAAAACCTTCTATGACATCCTGGGCGTATCCAAGAGCGCCTCCGACAAAGAGATCAAGAGCGCGTTTCGCAAGCTCGCGCAAAAATATCACCCCGATGCCGGCGGCGACGAGGCCAAGTTCAAGGAGATCAGCGAGGCGTACGAAACGCTTTCGGACGAGAAGAAGCGCAAAGAGTACGACCAGATGCTCATGTTTGGCGGCATGCCGGGCGCGGGCGGCGCGTATGGCGGCGGCTACGGTGCCGGCGCGGGCGCCAGCGGCTGGGGCGATATCTTCGACAGCATCTTTAGCGGCAACGGTGCCTGGGGCAGCGATTGGGGCTCGGGCTTTGCCGGGGCTGCGGGTAATGCCGGCGCGGGTCGCAGCCGTGCTCGCAAGGGCGGCGACCTGTCGCTGACCGTCGATGTGACGGCTGAGGACGCGTTTCGCGGTGTGACGCACAAGGTTACCTACCGCATTCCCTCGACGGGCGAGCAGCAGACCATTACGGTCTCGGTGCCCGCGGGCGCGGTCGACGGTGGCAAACTGCGTTACAAGCGTCGCGGCGAGTACGGCGTTGCCGGCGGCGAGCGCGGCGACCTGGTCGTGACCACGCACGTGGAGGAGCATCCGCTGTTTAAGCGTAAAGGTGCCGACGTGACCATGGAGGTACCGGTCTCGGTCTACGAGGCGGCGCTCGGCTGCACGGTGGACGTGCCGACGCCCGGCGGTGCGACGGTTCGTCTGAAGGTGCCTGCGGGTACCCAGACGGGCAAGAAGTTCCGCTTTAAGGAAATGGGGGCGCCCGACGTTAAGCACCGTGGCCGTACGGGCGCGTTGCTCGTCGAGATCAAGGTGCAGGTCCCCACGAACCTATCCGATGACGAGCGCGATGCCATGACCAAGCTGCGCGAGGCCGACACGCGCGACTATCGCGAGAAGGTCAACCGTTACAAGGCGACGTACTAGGGCGGTCGTGGCGCACGCCCGCGCCCGCGGGCTTATGATGGACGATAACGAGACGGAAAGGGGTCAGGTAGCATGGCCGAGGACAATAGGAACAAACCGCTGTACATGATCAGCGTGGCGGCCGAGCTGACCGGCATGCATCCGCAGACCCTGCGCGTCTACGAGTCCAAGGGCCTGGTGAATCCTCAGCGCTCGGGCGGTAACACGCGCCTGTATTCGCGTGCCGATATCGAGCGTCTGGAACTCATCAATCAACTGACCGACGAGGGCATCAACCTTGCCGGTGTGGTGCGTATCCTCGATATGAAGGAGCGCGCCGAGGAACGCGAGCGCGAGAACGAGAAGCTCCGCGCCCGCGTACGCCAACTCGAGGATGAGCTGCACGAGTACAAGATGCAGAAGAAGATCACCGCCCTTGCTCCGCGTGACGGCTCGGTTAACCCCGAGCAAGTCATGCGCAAGCTGCTGGGCGCCGGCGGAGACTTATAGTTACGCGGTTTTACCAAACCGCGTAACGGCTCGACGCTGCAAGCCCGCCAGAGCGGCAATCTGCCTTTCAACATCGGCGGCATGATCAAAAGATCAATGCCGCCTTGTTTCAAGGCACCTTGCTCGCTCTGGCGGGCTTTCGCTGTCCGCGCCAAAACATCGGCGTTGTTATGGGTAGTCATTGGGGACGTTCTTAAATGACTAGTCGAAAGGGACACTCTTGCGCCAAATCTGCCGGCCCTACACTGGACTCGTCCTGTGCTTTACCGAGATAAAGTGAACGCGCAGATTCGTAACCCACGCGCAACCGTTCTATGGCACGATATTGAACGAATGTATGCTATGCGCCCAAATCTTTTGGGCAGAGTGGGAGACAGTATGGTCAAGCTGTACGAGGACGGCATCTACCTGCGCGGCGGCAGCGAGGTTGTGCCTGCGGCCGAGGCTGCCGAGCGCGGTATTACGCAGACGCCCGAGGATGCCAAGCGTGGCACTATCGCGTATTCGATCCTCCAGGCACACAATACGTCCGGAGATCCCGAGGCGCTCAAGATTCGCTTCGACGCCATGGCGAGCCACGACATCACCTTTGTGGGCATCATCCAGACGGCGCGCGCCTCGGGCATGGAGCAGTTCCCGCTGCCCTACGTGCTCACCAACTGCCATAACTCGCTGTGCGCCGTGGGCGGTACCATCAACGAGGACGACCACGTCTTTGGCCTCTCGGCTGCCAAGAAGTACGGCGGCATCTTCGTTCCGCCGCACATCGCCGTCATCCACTCCTTTATGCGCGAGAACTTTGCCGGTTGCGGCAAGATGATCCTGGGCTCCGACTCGCACACCCGCTACGGCGCCCTGGGCACCATGGCCGTGGGCGAGGGCGGCGGCGAGCTGGCCAAGCAGCTGCTGCGCGACACCTACGATGTCGCCTACCCCGGCGTCGTCGCCATCTACCTCACGGGTTCCCCGCGCCCCGGCGTTGGTCCGCACGACGTGGCGCTCGCCATCATCCGCGCCGTCTTTGCCAAGGGCTACGTCAAGAACAAGGTCATGGAGTTCGTGGGCCCCGGCATCTCGAGCATGACGACCGACTACCGCAACGGCGTCGACGTCATGACCACCGAGACCACCTGCCTTTCCTCCATCTGGGCAACCGACGAGGACACGCACGCGTTTTTGACCATGCACGGTCGCGGCGACGACTACCGCGAGCTCAAGCCCGCCGATGTCGCCTACTACGACGGCTGCGTCGAGGTCGATCTGTCGAGCATCAAGCCCATGATCGCCCTGCCGTTCCATCCTTCCAACGGCTTTGAGATCGATGAGCTCAACGAGAACCTCGAGGACATCCTGCACGAGGTGGAGCTCGAGGCTGCCAAGATCGGCGAGGGCAAGACGCACTTTAGCCTGCTCGACAAGGTCGTCGACGGCAAGCTGCACGTGCAGCAGGGCGTTATCGCCGGCTGCTCGGGCGGCAACTACGACTCCGTGGTCCAGGCTGCCCGCGTGCTCAAGGGCGCCAACACCGGCTGCGGCGAGTTCTCGCTGTCGGTCTATCCCACGAGCCAGCCCGTGGCGCTCGAACTTACGCGCCGTGGCTATATCTACGACCTTATGGAGGCCGGCGCGATCGTGCGCACGGCATTCTGCGGCCCGTGCTTTGGTGCCGGCGACACGCCTGCCAACAACGGCCTGTCCATCCGCCACACCACGCGCAACTTCCCCAACCGCGAGGGTTCCAAGCCGGGCAATGGCCAGCTGAGCGCCGTGGCCCTGATGGATGCCCGCTCCATTGCGGCGACGGCTGCTAACGGCGGCGTCCTGACGCCGGCGACCGACCTGCCCGAGGAGACTTGGGACGAGGCCTGCGAGTACACCTTTGACGACGCGCCGTACAAAAAGCGCGTGTACTGGGGCTTTGGCAAGGCGGAGCCGGCCGATGAGCTGGTCGAGGGCCCCAACATCAAGCCGTGGCCCGCGATGGAGCCCCTCGGCGACGACATCCTTCTCAAGGTGTGCTCCAAGATCATGGACCCGGTCACCACGACTGACGAGCTGATCCCATCGGGCGAGACGAGCTCCTTCCGCTCCAACCCGCTGGGCCTGGCCGAGTTTACGCTGAGCCGTCGCGATCCGGCATACGTGGGTCGCTCCAAGGAGGTCGACGCCGTGGAGAAGCGCCGCGTGGCCGGCGAGGCCGCGGGCGACCTGGCGGCACTCGATGCCGAGCTTGCCGGTGTGTTCGAGGCACTGGCCGGCGTGGGTGTCGCGGCCGATGCCAAGGCGACCGAGTACGGCTCCATGCTCTATGCCAAGAAGCCCGGTGACGGTTCCGCCCGCGAGCAGGCCGCGAGCTGCCAGCGCGTAATTGGCGGCCTGGCCAACATCGTCCACGAGTACGCCACCAAGCGCTATCGCTCAAACGTCATGAACTGGGGCATGGTGCCCTTCCAGATGGAGGCCGAGCCCAACTTTGAGGTGGGCGACTACGTCTTTGTGCCGGGCATCCGTGCCGCGCTCGATGGCGACCTCAAGAACATCGCCGCCTACGTGGTGCGCGCCGATGGTGCGGTCGAGCAGATTGAGCTCTACATTGCCGATATGACGGCCGAGGAGCGCGCCATCGTCAAGGCCGGCTGCCTCATCAACTACAACAAGTTCAAGACCGCTGCCGAGTAACGCACTTAATTGTCCGCCCGGGGCTTACCCTTTCCCGCCCGCTCACGCGCTTCGCGAGGGTCGCGTTCGGGAAAGGGTAAGCCCCGGACTACATTTCTGCGTTCTCGTTGGGTCTTGAGGGACGCTAAAAAAGACTGGGACCACCACAAAGGGGACAGGCACCTTTGTGGTGGTCCCGTTTATCTCGATCTGTAACATCTAAGCCCCAATTTGCCGAGTAGTTGTTACAGATTTAGACAAACGGTTGCCGTCGGTCATTTCATCTCAATCTGTAACACCAAGGACCCAAAAGGGCCGCTAGCTGTTACAGATTGAGACAGCGGAGCGCCGGAGCCGAAAACCGCCACAAAGGTGCCTGTCCGGCGGGTTCTTATTTCGATGGGGTCCAGGTTATTTCATCGTCAAATAGCCAAGTGCGTGCTGAGCTGCTGTCGCGCGCTGTCTGCGGATCGGGCTCGCAGGTTTGTTCGTAGGCATCCTCGGTACACCGATCCATAAAATTGACGACTGCCGTCTGATCGCCCGCCATGACGTAGATCACGTTGCCATCCGAGATATAGACTCCCGGCCCTTCGTTGTCCACGTAGCCGGGGTCGTATGAAACGCTGCACAGTCTACTCCCGTTTGCCGCATCGAGTTCAAGGGTCGAATAATACCCGCCAACCATTTGGCCTTTCTTGGCTCGATATATTGCGGCGCCGTACCATCGATTAAACGTCTTGCCTTTGAGTAAATTGGTTGCCTTGCCGATAAGCTGCTCATCTTGGGTATAGCGCGTGGCCCCAAGTTCGATTCGGGGATAGTTACTGACCCCAAGCGCTGCGGGCGTACCGTCAAAATCGACGGTGATTGAATCGGGTTTGACGATATCGGTGAGGATTTCGATGGGGTAGCTTACGGTTTCAACCGCCGCCTGCGTTGCCGAGGCAGGGAGAAATGCGAGATAGATAATGCCTACGCCGACTGCGGTAATTGCAAACGCTAAGACGAGCAGGCCGATATAGGTGGATCGTTTCACGGCGGGCACCTCGCAAACAGTATGCATTCATTAAGATAAATGATACCAGCTTACGACAATATTCAAAAGAAAGCGATCGTTCGAAATGACGGGGCTAAAAGGCCCTATTGGGCTTCGATTTGATCTCTAATAGGAGTATTTGCCTCCCCTCGTTCTGGGCGAGAGGTCAATAATTGAGTTCACGAGTTTTGCGCAATACTGTTCTCACTAAACTCGCTATTTTCACTATAAGCACTATAAAAACGACAGGGACGATGACGAGAACGTTGTGGCGTACGATAGCCAAGCCGTTTAAGCCAGCACCCATGTCTTGAATCTCCATCAATATCTGTGCGAACGGGCTATCGTTGGTCCTCGATTTCGTCGCTGTGTTCTCGTTGGGTCTTGGGATCGCCAAACGTAGACTGGGCTTGATGTCGCCTCTTTTAATCGGGGTTGATTCTTCTCTGGACCACCACAAAGGGGACGGGCACCTTTGTGGTGGTTCTTGGTTTGTCTCGATCTGTAACATCTTGGCCGCTAAAAGTGGGCCTGGTGTTACAGATTTAGATTTTCGATTCGGGTGTCTTCGGTTTGTCTCGATCTGTAACAGTTAGACCCTAATTTGCCGAGTAGATGTTACAGATTGAGACAAACGGTTGCCGCTGGTCATTTCATCTCGATCTGTAACATCTAGGATCAAAAATGGCTGCTAGATGTTACAGATCGAGACGGTAGTGCGCCTGGGCAGCGGCGGGCTGACATCTCAGTACCCTATCCATCAATCACTCAGAAAATCTTATATATAGAGACTTAGATTTATGTATAAGATCGTGCAAAGCTGGCAACAATACTTCTCGAACAACGTGAAGCCGCCCCGTAGGGCGGCCGCCCCAAGAGAGGTGATTCCATGAGAATCGATAAGCTAGCAATGACGTCGCGCGAGGCGCTGCAGACCGCCATGAGCACGGCTGCCGACGCGCAGGCCGGCGCGGTGGAGCCGATCCATCTGCTGTCTGCCCTGCTCGGTGCCGGCGAGCGCAACATCTCCGTGATCATCGAGCGCATCGGCGCCGACCCGGCTCAGCTCGCGCGCTCTACGCAGGATGCCATCGACCACGCGCCCAAGGTTTCGGGCGAGGGCCAGCAGATGGGCCTGTCCAACGAGCTCGTCCGCGTCATCGAGAAGGCCGAGAAAAAGGCCACCAAGATGGGCGACAGCTTTGTGGTGACCGAGCATCTGCTTATGGCGCTTGCCGAGGACAAGGGCGAGGCGGGCCGCGTGCTGCGCGACGCCGGCGTTACCAAGGAGCGCATCGAGCAGGTCTACGAGGAGCTGCGCGGCGATGACCGTGTGACGTCTGCCGAGGACAAGACCCAGTTTGAGGCGCTGGAGCAGTACGGCCGCAACATCTGCGACCTCGCCCGCGCCGGCAAACTCGACCCGGTCATCGGCCGTACCGACGAGATCCGCCGCACCATCCAGGTCCTGTCCCGCCGCACCAAGAACAACCCCGTGCTCATCGGCGAGCCGGGCGTCGGCAAGACGGCCATCGTCGAGGGCATCGCCCAGCGTATCGTGGCCGGCGATGTGCCGAGCACCCTGCGTGACCGTGACCTCATCGAGCTCGACATGAGCGCGCTGGTCGCCGGCGCCAAGTATCGCGGCGAGTTCGAGGACCGCTTGAAGGCAGTGCTCAAGGAAGTGCAAAAGTCTGAGGGCAAGGTCATCCTGTTCATCGATGAGCTCCACACCATTGTGGGCGCGGGTGCCACCGAGGGCTCCATGGACGCCGGCAACATCCTCAAGCCGGCGCTCGCCCGTGGCGACCTGCACGCGATTGGCGCGACCACGCTCGACGAATACCGTAAGTACATCGAGAAGGACGCAGCGCTCGCACGTCGTTTCCAGACTGTGATGGTCTCCGAGCCTACCGTCGAGGACACCATCTCGATTCTGCGTGGCCTCAAGGAAAAGTACGAGATCTTCCACGGCGTGCATATCACCGATAGCGCGCTCGTGGCCGCCGCCGACCTCTCCGATCGCTACATCGCCGACCGTTTCCTGCCCGACAAGGCTATCGACCTGGTCGATGAGGCGGCAAGCCGCCTGCGCATGGAGCTCGACAGCATGCCGGTCGAGATCGACGCCACCACGCGTCAGCTCACCCAGCTGCAGATCGAGGAGCAGGCGCTCATGAAGGAGACCGACGACGCCTCCAAGGAGCGTCTGGAGGCTTTGCGCCAAGAGATTGCCGAGGTCCAGGAAAAGCTCAACGTGCAAAAGGCCGGCTGGCTCAACCAAAAGAACGCCATCGACCACGTGCAGGAGCTTAAGGGGCAGCTTGACGAGGCCAGAAGTGAAGAGGAGCGCGCGACGCGCAACGGCGACCTGGGCCGTGCGTCCGAGCTGCGCTACTCCGTGATTCCGGGTTTGCAGCAGCAGATTCAGGATTCCGAGGCTGCGCTCGAGGCACAAAAGCAGCAGGACGGCGAGGGCCTCAACGAGCAGGTGACCTCCGATGAGATCGCCGAGGTCGTGAGCGCCTGGACCGGAGTGCCCGTGTCCAAGATGATGCAGGGCGAGCTCGACAAGCTCAAGGGCCTGGAGGGCGAGCTGCACAAGCGCGTTATCGGCCAGGACGAGGCCGTCTCCGCTGTCGCCGCGGCCGTGCGTCGCAGCCGTGCGGGCCTCTCCGATCCGGACAAGCCTATCGGTAGCTTCTTCTTCCTCGGTCCTACCGGCGTGGGCAAGACCGAGCTCGCCAAGGCGCTGGCCGAGTGCCTGTTCGACGACGAGCGCGCACTTGTGCGTATCGACATGTCCGAATACATGGAGAAGTTCAGCGTCCAGCGCCTGATCGGTGCACCCCCGGGATACGTGGGCTACGACGAGGGCGGCCAGCTCACCGAGGCCGTGCGCCGTCGTCCGTACTCCGTGATCCTGCTCGATGAGATGGAGAAAGCTCATCCGGACGTCTTCAACGTGCTGCTGCAGGTGCTTGACGACGGTCGTCTGACTGATGGCCAGGGTCGCCAGGTGTCCTTCAAGAACACGATCATCATTATGACGTCCAACGTGGGCTCCAAGGCCATCGCTGACCTGTCCGGTAAGGACGAGGAGGAGATGCGCCATCAGGTCGACGCGGCCATGGCTCAGACCTTCCGCCCCGAGTTCCTCAACCGTATCGACGACATCGTGGTGTTCCATCCGCTCGGCATGGCGCAGATCGAGAAGATCGTTGACATCCAGCTCGCCGACGTCCGCGCACGCCTGGCCAAGGAGCGCATGACGCTTGCCATCACCCCGGCGGCCAAGCAGATGCTCGCCGTGGGCGGCTTGGACCCGGTCTTTGGCGCTCGTCCGCTCAAGCGCTTGGTGCAGCGCGAGGTTGTCGATGCCATCGCGGCGGCCATTATCGACGGCACGGTGCGCGAGGGCGATCAGGTGACGGTCGATGTCGACAAGGATGGCGGCTTTACCGTCGTGTGCGACAACACGCCGGCGGCCACCTATGAGGTCCCCGACGCCGAGTAGATTCTGGGGCAGGCCTTAAAACCGCCTTCATCGCAAAACGCCAAGGGCGGCGGATCCAATTGGGTCCGCCGCCCTTTTCGTGCGACAATCGATGATGTCGAACGTGTGAGTACATGGCAAGGAGATATGCAGATGAAAGACGAGAGCAAGACGAACACGCCGGCGACCGATGCCGCGCCCGCCGCACCCAAGCCTGCGCCTAAGCCGGCACCAAAGCCGCGTGACCCCTACATCCGTGCCGAGAACGAGGACGACGACGGCTACGATCCCTACAGCGACCGCCGCCCCGAGCGCGAGCCAATGTTCGAAGCCGACCCGTGGCGCTAGGAAGCGCCCTCTGACTGACGGAACCGCGCGTTTCTGTCGGTTAGAGACGTTCGTGTTTGCCCCTCAACCGCTCGACATCCTTCGGGACGTTAATAGAAAACTTGCTTAAGCATTAATCAAGTTCAACGAAATCTTGCTCTCTAGCTAATCAAGAAACGGTATAATCTTGATTAGCTAGAGAGCAAGATTGGAGAATCATGGCATTCAACGACTTGGTAGCCCAGAAAATAAAGGACTTTGAGCAGCAGGGAGTTCCGCAGGTCTTTGAGCGAGACCTTGATCTGGGAAACCCGCAGAAGCCAAAGCGCGACAACATCGTAAATGTGATTGTGGGGGCCCGCCGTTGTGGAAAGACGTATCGCCTGTATCAGGAGATGCGGCGGCTTCAGGGCCAAGGCGTCGAGCTTGACCGAATGCTTTACTTCAATTTTGAGGATGAGCGCTTGCGTCCGTATGAGTCATCGCTACTGGCGGACGTGCTCGATACATTCTATGCGCTGTATCCTGCTGCTCGAACCGAGGGCGCTTACATTTTCTTTGACGAGATCCAGGAAATTCCTGAATGGGGCGCGTTTCTGCGGCGTGTGGTCGATACGGAGAAAGCGACCGTCTATGTGACGGGATCTTCTTCTAAGATGCTGTCCTCGGAACTTAAGAGCGAGTTCAGGGGTCGTTCTCTTGTTCGAGAGCTTTTTCCGTTGAGTTTTTCGGAATATGTTCGATATAAGACGGGAAACGTTCCTGAGCAGGATGCGCCCTTTTCTCCGAGCGATGCAGCATTGCTTCGACATCATCTGACCGGATATCTTGAACGGGGTGGATTCATCGCGACGCTTGAGCAGACGCCTGCGGACGCGATTCAGCTGCTGCAGGAATATGCGTCGCGAACGGTCGCTATGGACATCGTTGAGCGCTATGACGTCAAGAACCCTCGTTTGGCCTCGCTGTTCCTGACGCGGTGCATGGCGTCTTCGGGACGAGAACTGTCAGTGAACAAAGTGTATAACGAGTTCAAGAGCAGGCAGATACCCGTCAGTCGTAATTCGCTCAGTGCCCTACTTGAGTACTACGAGGACGCCTATCTGATGTTTTCTGTGCCAGAGTTCACGCGTTCACTTGCAAATAATATGCGGTCTACGTCTAAAGTCTACGCTGTCGATCCTGCGATGTTTGGAGCGTTCTCTCCCGCATCGGCATTGGACCAGGGCCAGAGGCTCGAGACTGCGGTGTTCAATGCGCTAAGAAGAAGGACTCCCGCGGTGCGGACCGGTTCGGTTTGTCGCCTGCTGATTAAAGAGAAGAATAAAAGCCATGAGGTGGACTTTGTGGCTGGGGACGCACTTCTTATGCAGGCTTATAGCCTGATTCAGGTGAGTACGGATATGGCAAGCGAGAAAACGCGCGAGCGCGAAATTGCCGCGCTTGATGCCTCGATGGCCCAATTCGATCTTGGTGAGTCGACAATCGTTACCATGGATGAGCAGGCCGATATTCCATGCGAGCGCGGTGTGGTACACGCTGTGCCCGCATGGAAGTGGCTTCTTGCCTAATCATTTATTGATCTGTGGTAGCTAATTTGGGACGGGGGCTTTTTAGCTACCCTCTGCTCTGCCCAACAGCAAAGTCGAAACAACATCAAGGGTAGCTAAAAAAGCCCCGCCCCAAATTAGCTACCCTGGGTGCTGTGGTCCGCTAGTCCTGGGCTTTGATGCTCGGCAGGAGAATCTGGGCGAGGTAGTCGGTCTCTAGTTTGGTCGCAGCGTCGGCCTTGCCGTCTTTGCCGACCAGTACGTTCTTGATCTGGCTATACGTATAGCGGTTGCCGGTCGTAAGCTCGACAAGTTCAATGGCCGTGTCCATGGGGTAGGTCGACACGGGGTCTTGCGTCCGTCCGTTGATGGTCTGGGGCACCACGTACGGATAGACGGGGCCGCTGGCGTAGACGGTATAACCGTTGCCTAGATTGGCCGCACCCAAAACCGTATCGCCCTCATCGGGCGTAAAGCTCTCGCCCTCGCGCACCGCGACGAGCGTCACAATCGGCGTATCGCTGTCGCCGGCAAGATAGATGCATAGCGTGCTGCCATTTTGCCAAGTCTCGACCTTGCCGTACCACTCGACGGGGATATCGAGCTGGTAGAGGTCGGTTGCCTTGTGACGGGCGTCGGCATCACGGGCCGCCTGTGCCTTTTGCGCGCTCACGGCATTGACGGCGGCGTCGCGCCGCGCGGTTGCCGCCTGCTGGAGCATCTTGGCGGTGGCGGAGGAGCTCGCGCCTCCCTCCTCGGCATATTTGGCGGCGGCATCGATCTGGTCGTCGGTTACCGTGTCGGCCGAAGGCACCTTGAGCTTAAAGGTGACCTGGGCACTTAAATCCTGTCCATCGCTCTTAACGGTGACCTGCGCCTTGGTGGTCGGCACGGTATAGACGGTGCCGTCGGACGCGATGGGGGAGGCAGCGATGGAGAGCGTGTAGTCACCGGGCAGCAGTTTGATGCCGCGGCCGTGCTCGTCAACATAGAGCGTTTCGCTTACGGAGGAGCCATCAGCGTCCTGACCGCTCACCTGTACGGGAATCTTGGAGCCGGTGGAACAGTCGAGGCCTGCGGCATGCACGCCAATCTGCACTGACATCATCGTGTGGGCATTGGCGGCGACAGCGGCAGCCTGCTCTTGCTGATATCCGTTCCAGGCAGCATAGCCTGCGCCGCCGGCGACGAGCGCGACGGCCACAACGCCGGCAACCATCAGGTTGCGGCGCTTGGGCGACATCTTGCGATGGCGAACCTCGGCCTCGCGTGCCGAGGGAACGGACGGCAGGGGAATATCGCCCATGGCGATGGTCTCGTCCACGGCTGGTGCGGAACCCAGGCCAGGAAGCTCGCGGGTCAGCGAATCCTCGGCCGGCAAGCTGTCGAGCAAGACGGTTTCCTCGCCCGTGTCGGATTCGGGCTGATTGCCGGCCTCGCTTTCGGTACCTTCGTGACCTGTCTCATCTTCGGCAGGCTCAACGTCGTCTGCATCCTGATCATCGGACTGCGCCTCAGCTTCCGGCTCATCCTGCACATCAACGCCCGAATCGTCAAACGCAATCTCATCGAGTGAAATCCGGTCTAAGCTCTCCAAGGCCTCAGCGCAAGCTTCTGCATCTTGGGCCGCATCCTCTTGGCCCATCGTCTCATCATTCATACATCCCCCAAGCTCAATATCGGGACAACAATGTACCCAAAATTGGGGTCACATAGGGCTGTCAGGCGGTTGGAAATCTGATTTTATCTGTGCGAGAGGTTTTGAATGTGTGTGCGAATGAAATATGTGCGTGAATGCGCGCAACAACAAAAAGCCCCGGAAAGCGGGCGAATCGCTTTCCGGGGCTGCGCATGACGCGCGATTGCGGTATCGGCTAAGTTTGCCTACATCCAAATGTGGACGGAATAAACACGTTACTCGGCGTGCGCGTAATCAACCTTGGCGCGGCGAGCGGTGGCCTTCTCCCAGTCGCTGGTGCCCTCAAAGACATCCTGCTTGTAGGGATTGCGGCCGAGCTTCTTGGCGCGGTAGGCGACATAGATGATCGCGGCGATGTTGGCGACCAGCGCGGCGATGGAGACCGCGGTGGCGGCGGCGGGGTCGAGCGTGGAGTGGGTCACAAAGATGGACTCCTCCTGGAAGTACGGGAACACCTGGGCAAACATGCACCAAATGGCCAGCGTAAAGGCGCGGTTCTGGATCCAGCCGCCCTTGTTCCAGATAAAGGCGGCGACGGTGGGCGCCAGCAGCAGCGCAAAGCCGCAGAACCAGGAGTGGGTGGGCAGGCAGTTGTAGGTGTAGCAGAAGTTCCAGATGTCGTAGGCGATGATGTAGACCCAGGTCATGTCGGGCCACAGCATGTCGGTCTTGTCCTCGGAGGCGTAGACGCTCCACCAACCGGTCATGCAGAAGATGTTGATGATACCGGCGATGCCGTTGAACACGTTGTTCCAGCCGGCCAGCTGCGTAGCACCTTCGGAGGTGACCCAAGTGGACTGGCCCAGGACAAAGAAGTGATAGGCGCTTTCAAAGTCGGACACGACGGCGATCATGATGTTGATGGCCACGATCACAAACGGCCACGCGCGGAACCAGTGTGCCTTGCCGATCTTGCCCCACTGATACTTAATGGCGATGAAGCCCCAGCAACCGGCCAACGCCGCGTAGACCTTGGCGTAGTGGAACCAGCTGTTCTGGTACACATGGGTGGGGTTGGTGAGCGCCCACTCGGCACCCTGCGAAACGCCGACGGCGATGGCGACGCAGTAGATGGTCATGGCCAGCGGGGCCACGCCAAAGATGATGGCCGCGCCCAGCTTGGTGCGGCGGCCGACCTCGTTGAGCACGATCAGGCCGATAAAGACCATGGCCCAGCCGGCCCAGTGGATAAGGGTATCGCTACCCCAAACATCGAACAGCATGCTGCTCTCCTTTCACACGCCCGCGGCCCCTCTTCCGATCGCGGGCAGTTTGGCCAAATGTCGTCAGTTCCCGGGTCTGCGCTCGGGATACTTGGCGGTGTAGCCCTCGATGTGGAGTGTCGAGGCGATGATTTCCTTGACCGTCTCGTCGGGCACATCGGGGTGCGTGCGGATATACATCAACAGTCCCATGATGAGGGTGTAGAACGTTTCGTAGACATGGTCGATGCGCAGCTCGTGATGGGCGACAAAGTCCACCACGGTGGTGTCGCAGATGTATTGCGCCACGCGCTGAACCACGTTGTGCAGAAAGCCGCCGTAGAGCGCGCCGCTGTTGGAAGTCAGGGTGTGCGGCAGCTCGTGGCCGCTGGCGACCAAGCGCTTAAAGAGCGGGGCGACGGTGTCGAGCGCGCCCTCGATATCGCCGACGGTGCGGCCGGCGTTCCATTGCTCGAGCTCGGTAATGAAGCCGTCGATCGCCTCGTCCATGACGGCGGTGACGGCGGCGTCCATGTCGGCAAAGTAGTGGTAGAACAGCGAGCGGGTACAGCCGGCCCGTTTGGTCACGGCCGATACCGAAAGGTGGGATACGCCCAGCTCGGAGCTTACGGCGCGCACGGCATCAAGGATCTCGCGGCGGCGTTCGTCGCCCGACAGGCGCTTTGCCGCGCTGTCGGCAGGCACGGTGGCATCGACGGCGGGAGTGGCATCGACCACAGGGACGTTTGCCGTGTTATCGCTCATGTTTTTGCCGCCTTTCATCCGCTTTTGCCTGACCGTTCACCTAACAGTCTTGAATATTGTTGACGGTTCGTCAATACTATTTTTGACATAATGTCAACAACGGCAGGTGAACGGCATGGGGCATGCCCAGCCTGCAAAAAAAGAGGGGTGCTGCGGTCTCGCCGGGCTGCGGCAAGAGAAGGGACAACCATGATTCTCAACGGACCGGGGATTAGTTACACCGAGCCCGATATCGGCGCGGAGTTTGTGCCGCCGCTGCCGGAGCATCCGCGCGAGGCAATCGTCAAGCTGTGCGAGCACTGCACCAACCGTCTGCTGCATCGCGACGAGCTGCTGGGCTACGAGTACTGGTCGTTTGCCGAGGCCGCAACCGACGAGCAGGCCGAAGTGCTCTGCAAGATGAAGATGCGTCGTCCCTATACGCTGCCCGAGATGGTCAAGCTCACCGGCATGCCCGAGGCCGATATCGAGAAGATGCTCGACGACATGAGCTACACGGGCTTGCTCGAGTACAACTGGGAAAACCCCGAGCGCGCCAAGCAGTGGGTGCTGCCCATGCTGGTGCCGGGTTCCGCCGAGTTCCTCAACATGCGCGTGAGCCAGCTCGAGGAGCATCCGGTCTATGCCAAGTTCTTTGAGCAGGCGTCCAAGGGGCCGCTGTCCAAGGCTACGCCGATGGTGCCGCCCGGAGGTGCCGGTATCGGCATGCACGTCATTCCGGTCGAGAAGGCCATCGACGCCGCAAGCACCTCGGTGCCGATCGAGCATATCGAGCATTGGCTCGACAAATACGAGGGTAAGTATGCCGCTAGCACCTGCAGCTGCCGCGCGAGCCGTCGCGTGATGGGTGAGGGCTGCGCCGACGACCCGGCCGATTGGTGCATCGCCGTGGGCGATATGGCCGACTACGTGGTCGAGACCGATCGTGGCCATTACGTGACCCGCGACGAGGTTTACGACATCTTGCGCCAGGCCGAGGACAACGGCTTTGTGCACCAGATCACCAACATTGACGGCGAGAACAAGATCTTCGCCATCTGCAACTGCAACGTCAACGTGTGCTATGCCCTGCGCACCTCGCAGCTGTTCAACACGCCCAACCTGTCGCGCTCGGCCTATGTCGCCAAGGTCGAGAAGGACAAGTGTGTGGCCTGCGGTCGCTGCGTTGAGGTGTGTCCGGCCGGCGCTGCCAAGCTCGGCCAGAAGCTCTGCAGCAAAAAGGCCGGCGGACAGGTGCCCGAGTATCCGCGCCAGGAGTTGCCCGATGCCACCAAGTGGGACCACACCAAGTGGTCGCCCAACTACCGCAACGACAACCGCATCGAGACGCATGAGTCCGGCACCGCTCCCTGCAAGACGGCCTGCCCCGCGCATGTCGCCGTTCAGGGCTATCTGAAGCTCGCGGCTCAGGGTCGCTATGACGAGGCCCTAGCACTCATTAAGCGCGAGAACCCGCTGCCCGCTATCTGCGGCCGCGTGTGCAACCGCCGCTGTGAGGATGCCTGCACACGCGGCCGTGTGGACGCCGCCGTGGCTATCGACGAAGTCAAGAAGTTTATCGCCCAGCGCGATCTGGACGCAGCGACCCGCTATGTCCCGCCCGTGGTGACTCCGACGCGTGCCGGCGGCTTCGATCAGAAGATCGCTATCATCGGTGCCGGTCCGGCCGGCCTGTCTTGTGCCTTCTATCTGGCCGAGAAGGGCTACAAGCCCGTCGTGTTCGAGAAGAACGAGCGTCCGGGCGGCATGCTCACCTACGGCATTCCCAGCTTTAAGCTGCAGAAGGATGTTATCGAGGCCGAGGTTGAGGTCATTCGCCTGATGGGTGCCGAGTTCCGCTATGGCGTGGAAGTCGGTCGCGACGTGACGCTCGACGAGCTGCGCGCGCAGGGCTTTAAGGCTTTCTACGTTGCCATTGGCTGCCAGGGCGGCCGCCTTGCCGGTATTCCGGGCGAGGATGCCGAGGACGTGACCGTGGCCGTCGACTTCCTTCGCGAGGTTAACAGCGGCAAGATTGACGCGCTGCCCGGTCGCACCATCGTGGTGGGCGGCGGCAACGTGGCCATCGACGTGGCCCGCAACGCCTGCCGCCTGGGCTCCGAGCACGTTGAGATGTTCTGCCTGGAGAGCGAGGCGCAGATGCCCGCCAGCGAGGAAGAGCGCCGCGAGGCCATCGAGGACGGTGCGCACATCAGCTGCGGTTGGGGCCCCAAGGAGGTCCATCTGGACGAGGCCGGCCGTGTGTGCGGCATTACCTTTAAGCGCTGCACGCGCGTCTACGATGACGAGGGCCGTTTTGCGCCCGAGTACGACGAGAACGACCTGCGCCGCGTCGATGCCGACCGCGTGGTCATGTCCATCGGCCAGTCCATTGTGTGGGGCGACCTGCTGGCTGGCTCCAAGGTGGAGCTTGGCCGCGGTCAGGGTGCCCTTGCCGATCCTCAGACCTACCAGACCGCCGAGCCAGACATCTTTGTGGGCGGCGACGTCTACACCGGTCCGAGTTTTGCCATCGATGCCATCGCCGCCGGCCACGAGGCCGCCGTGTCCATCCATCGCTTTGTGCAGCCGGGGTCCACGCTCACCATCGGCCGCAACCAGCGCCGCTACACCGCGCTCGACCGCGACGATGTCGTGATCGAGAGCTACGACAACGCGAGTCGCGAGGTTGCCCACGTGGACCGCGAGCGCGAGAAGGCCGCGCCGTTTAGCGAGTACGTCAAGACCTTTACCGAAGAGCAGGTGCGCGCCGAGACCGCCCGCTGCCTGGGCTGCGGCGCCTCGATCGTCGACCCCAACAAGTGCATCGGCTGCGGCCTGTGCACCACCAAGTGCGCGTTTGACGCCATCCATCTGGATCGCGACCGCCCCGAGTGCTCAACGATGGTCAAATACGAGCAAAAGCTCCCCAGCCTGGGCAAGTACGCGCTAAAGCGCGCTATCAAGATAAAATTCGGGAAGAAGTAAAAGAGCGTAACGAGTAAGCGAACGGCGCAGAAGGCGGTTGGACAGCGAGCGGGCCCCAGACGTGGCGAGGTGCCTTGAAAGAGGAGGGCATAGGGCTTTTGCCCATGCCCGACGATTGAAAGGCAGATCGCCCGTCTGGGGCCCGCGCAGCGTCAAGCCGGCCGCCGTTCGTTAGAACGGCGGGAGGATATAAAGTGCACGAGCTCGGAATCGTGTATCACATCATTCGCGATGTTGAGAACGTGGCGCGCGTCAATGGCGTGCGTCGCGTTTCGAGCGTGACGTTGCTGCTGGGCGAGGTCTCGGGCGTCGTTCCCGACTTGCTGCTCGACGCTTGGCGCTGGGCAGCAGATAAAAAGCCTATCACCGAGGGCTCGGAGCTTATCGTGGAGCCCGTTGAGGCCGTGACACATTGCGAGGCGTGCGGCCGCGACTACGCGACGGTCGAGCATGGCAAGACCTGCCCCCATTGCGGCAGCGGCGAAACCTACCTGCTGCAGGGCCAGGAGGTCATGATCAAGCAGATCGAGACTCCCGACGAGGACCCGGCAGACGCTGCCCCCGACGGCCCTTCTGACGCCCCCGATGCCGTCGACGCCGCCAACCCCCTCCACATCGCCTAACTTGGTCGTTGGGGACGTTCTTAAATGACTAGTCAATCAAGAACGTCCATTACAGTCGAAATTGTCAGCCCGGGACCGTCTCGGGCTACGATTGAGGCGCGCCCAGAACGGGCCGCCGACCGGGCGCCCGCGCACGGCCGAACGTCCCTGCCCCCGAGAGGGCCCGTTGGGTGCTGCCGGCGCGGGACGCGCCGTCCCCGACGGCTGATAGGAAAGTGCCGGGCAGGTGCCGCGGCTGGTAATGTGAGTGCCGAGGGGAGGCCATCCGGTCGAACGACTACCGGAAGGATACCACCGTGAAAGCGCCGTCCACCAGACCCGCGGCCGTGCTCGGCCTCGACGTCGGCAAGTCGTCGCACTGGGCCTGCCTGATCGACCGCGACGGGGAGGTGCTGGCCAGCGCCCCCGTCCGCAACAGGGAGGCCGAGCTCGACGCGCTGTTCGCCTCCGCGCCCGCCGGCACGCTCGTCGTCGTCGACCAGTTCCGCAACATAGGGTCCCTCGCCGTGAGGCGGGCCCGCGCCGCGGGGCTCGGGGTCGCCCACCTGCCCGGGCTCGCCGCCAGCCGCGCCGCGGGCCTGTTCGCCGGCGAGGCCAAGACCGACGAGCGCGACGCCGAGGTGATCGCGCGGACCGCCCTGGGCGTGCCGGGCTCCCTGACGGGGGTCCCGGGCCGCGGCGAGGCCCTCGAGGCCGCCCGCGCCCTCTCGTCGCAGCGCGACCACGTCGTCGCCTGCGCGACCAGGGACAAGAACCGCCTGCGCGCGGTGCTGCTCGAGTCCTGCCCGGCCCTCGAGGCCGCCGTCGACCTGTCGGACCGGCGGTGGCTGGAGCTGCTCGCCGGGTTCGGCGGGGCGTGGGGGATCGCCCGCTCCGGGGCCGGGGGCCCGCGGGCCGAGGCCGCCGGGGAGGCCGCGGCCGCCTCCACCGCGCCCCCGCCGGCGCTCGTCGAGGCCGAGAACAGGCAGGTCATGTTCCTGGCCGCCCGGATATCGGAGGCCCTCGACGAGGCCGGGGCCCTCGAGGCCGAGACGGCGGCGCTGCTCGAGGGCGACGAGACCTACGCGTGCCTGCTCACCGTGCCCGGCATCGGCCCGAGGACCGCGGCGCAGCTCGCGGTGTCGGTCGACATCGCCAGGTTCCCGGACCACGACCACCTGGCCTCGTACTGCGGCATAGCCCCGAGGGTGAGGAGCTCCGGAACGTCGGTGAGGTCGGTCAGGGCGTCCAGGCGCGGCGACGCGAGGCTCAAGTCCCTGCTGATCTTCTCGTGCAACAGCCTGGTGAGGTCCTCGGGGCGCTACGGCGAGTACTACCGGGCCTGCAGGGCGCGGGGCATGGGGCACGGGCGGGCGCTCAAGGCCGTCGCGAGGAAGCGGCTCAGGGCGATATACGCCGTGATGCGCGACCGGGTGCCCTACCGGGAGTAGCCCCGGCGGTTGACAAAACTATAGGAACACCCAACGACTACTTGTGCTAGATCATAAGTCATACAATTAGTCAAGTCATATCTGTTTAAACAAAATAGCGGCAGTACAAGCGCATTCGCACTTGCTTAAAATCGGTATCAATGAACAGCATGCTTGTATCTGTAAAATACATGACTTGATGAGCGACGCTTTAGTGGGAAATGAGTCGAAAAATAGCAACGTAATCAACTTGTAACAAACTTAGACGTTTAAACAAATAATTCAACCTTTTGCGGATTCAGCCATAATTCCACAATCCAAACAGGTATACTTCGTTCATGTCGTGTAGGAAATACGTAGACAAAAAGGAGGTTATGTGATGGTAAGTATTGTTCTTGCTAGCCATGGGGACTTGGCAGCTGGAATCAAGCAGACGGGCTCGATGGTCTTTGGCGATCAGCCGTCTGTAGCCGTGGTCTCGCTCGAGCCGAGCATGGGCCCCGACGACTTCCGTGCCAAGGTCGAGGAAGCAGTCGCTTCCTTCGAGGACCAGGAGCAGGTGCTCTTCCTCGTTGATCTGTGGGGCGGCACGCCGTTCAACCAGATCAGCGGGCTCATCGAGGGCCACGATTCCTGGGCTATCGTCACCGGTGTCAACCTGCCTATGCTCATCGAGGCATATTCGCAGCGCTTTGACGCAAAGAACACTGCACATGCGATCGCAAAACATCTCGTGACTGAGGCTAAGGCTGGCGTGCGCGTCAAGCCCGAGTCTCTGGAGCCCGAGGAGAAGAAGCCGGCTGCGGCCGCCGCTGCTCCTGCAGGCGCCATCCCTCCGGGAACGGTCATCGGCGACGGGCACATCAAGATTGCCCACGTCCGTATCGACACCCGTCTGCTTCATGGTCAGGTGGCCACCACGTGGACCAAGCAGATCAACCCCAACCGCATCATCGTGGTCTCCGACGGCGTTGCTCACGACGAGCTCCGCAAGACCATGATCGAGCAGGCTGCCCCTCCGGGAGTCCATGCCAACGTCGTGCCCATCAAGAAGATGGCCGAGGTCGTCAAGGACACGCGCTTTGGTGACACCAAGGCCATGCTGCTCTTCGAGAACCCGCAGGATCTGCTCAGGGCCATCGAGGCCGGCGTCGACATCAAGGAAGTCAACATCGGTTCCATGGCTCACTCCAAGGGCAAGGTCGTCGTCACCAACGCTGTCGCCATGGGCGATGACGACGTCAAGACCATCGAGGCTCTCAAGGCCAAGGGCGTTAAGTTCGAGGTCCGCAAGGTTCCTTCGGATTCTTCCGAGAACCTCGACGCCATGTTGAAGAAAGCAAAGGCCGAACTGGCCGCTCAAGCATAGTAAAGGAGGGTCCGATACATGTCCGCGCTTACTATTGTTCTTATCGCGATCATCGCGCTGCTTGCCGGTATGGAAGGCGTTCTGGACCAGTTCCAGTTCCATCAGCCGCTCGTTGCGTGCACGCTTATCGGTCTCGTAACCGGTCACCTTCAGGAGGGCATCCTCCTGGGCGGCTCGCTTCAGATGATGGCTCTTGGTTGGGCTAACGTCGGCGCCGCCGTCGCACCTGACGCCGCCCTGGCTTCTGTCGCCTCCGCCATCATCATGGCGCTCGCCCTTAACGGCGGTGCCACCGATTCCGGCAAGGCCGTTACCGCCGCCATCGCCGTCGCCGTGCCTCTGTCCGTCGCCGGCCTGTTCCTGACCATGATCTGCCGTACCCTGGCTACCGCTATGGTCCACGGCATGGACGCCTGCGCCGAGAAGGGCGACTTCGCCGGCATCGAGCGTTGGCAGTACGCCGGCATCCTCATGCAGGGTGTCCGTATCGCCATCCCGGCCGTGCTTCTGTGCATCATCCCGGCCGAGGCCGTTACCAACGCGCTGAACGCTATGCCCGACTGGCTGTCCGGCGGCATGGCCGTCGGCGGCGGTATGGTCGCTTCCGTCGGTTACGCCATGGTCATCAACATGATGGCCACCAAGGAGACCTGGCCGTTCTTCGTCCTCGGCTTTGTCCTTGCTGCCATCCCTCAGCTCACGCTGATCGCCCTGGGCCTCATCGGCATCTCCCTCGCCCTCATCTACCTTGGCCTTAAGGATCTGGCCAAGCAGGGTGGCGGCATGGGCGGTGGCTCCGGCGACCCGCTCGGCGACATTCTGAATGATTACGAGTAGGAAGGGAGTGATACATATGGCAGAGAACAAGATTCAGCTTTCTAAGTCCGATCGTCAGAAGGTTTGCTTCCGTCATCAGTTCCTTCAGGGCTCGTGGAACTACGAGCGTATGCAGAACGGTGGCTGGTGCTACTCCATGATCCCTGCGATCAAGAAGCTCTACACCAGCAAGGACGACCAGATTGCCGCGCTTAAGCGCCACCTGGAGTTCTATAACACGCACCCCTATGTTTCCTCCCCCGTCATGGGCGTTACCCTCGCCCTCGAGGAGGAGCGCGCCAACGGTGCCCCGATCGACGACGTCGCCATCCAGGGCGTCAAGGTCGGTATGATGGGCCCGCTCGCCGGCGTCGGCGACCCCGCCTTCTGGTTCACCCTTCGCCCGATCTTGGGTGCTCTGGGTGCTTCCCTGGCCCTGTCCGGCAGCATTGCCGGTCCGCTGCTGTTCTTCTTCGCGTGGAACATTATTCGTTACGCCTTCGAGTGGTACACGCAGGAGTTTGGCTATAAGGTCGGCTCCTCCATCGCCAAGGACCTCTCCGGCGGTCTGATGGGCAAGGTCACCGAGGGTGCTTCCATCCTGGGTATGTTCATCATCGGCGCCCTGGTCGAGCGCTGGGTGTCCATCTCCTTCACCCCGGTCGTCTCCAAGGTCACGCAGTCTGCTGGCGCCTTTATCGACTGGGCTAACCTGCCCGCCGGTTCTGAGGGTGTCAAGGAAGCACTGACGATGTATAACTCCATCGGCGGTACTGCCCTTGATCAGGTCAAGGTCACCACGCTTCAGGGCAACCTCGATCAGCTCATCCCCGGCCTTGCCGCCGTGTGCCTGACCCTGCTGGTCTGCAAGCTCCTCAAGAAGAAGGTCAGCCCGATCGTCATCATCCTGGCTCTCTTCGCCGTCGGCATCATCGGTCGCGTTTGCGGCTTCATGTAAGCACGTTTCGGCTTAAGACCGATAATTGCTAGGCAAGGGCTTTTGAGCCATTGAAACGGACCGCACCCGGTGGGTACACTGGATGCGGTCCGATTGTTTTATTTGGAGGGCGAGGCGCGCATGGCGCAATCTCAGAACAGCACGGTCGATCTGGCAACGCCGGCAACCTGCCTGATGGGGCTTACCAGTCACGGTAATGTAATGGTGGGCAATAAGGCGTTTGAGTACTATAACGAGCGCAATCCCGAGGATTTTATTCAGATCCCGTGGGATGAGGTCGACTATATTGCCGCCGAGGTTTTGCGCGGCACCAAGAAGATCACGCGTTTTGCCATCTTTACCAAGGACAACGGTCACTTTACGTTTTCGACGCGCGACGACAAAGAGACGCTTCGTGCGGTCCGCAAGTACGTCGACGAGGATAAGCTCGTGCGTTCGCCTGACTTTATCGATGTGACGGCCAAGGGCGCCAAGAGCATCCCCTCCGTTATCAAAAACCTTTTCCACAAAGGCAACTAGCTCCTCATAAGTTGCGGTGAAATAGTTCCTAAATACGGCTTTAGATGCTTCAGGCAGGAACTATTCCACAGCAACTTCGAAGTCTAGTCATGCGACGTATGGCGATGCAGTAAATCTGCTACACTAATACAACATGCCTCCGTAGCTCAGGGGATAGAGCACCGCTCTCCTAAAGCGGGTGTCGACGGTTCGAATCCGCCCGGGGGCACCAGGAAAATCGCAGGTCAGGAGTTATTTTTGCTTCTGACCTGTTCTGGTTTTGGGGCTAAGAACCGCTTCCGTTTGTAAATCTGGTAAGTAAATATTATGACTCCCCGGGTTTTCCACTGAAAACAGGAAATCACCATTTTGGGGATAAAAGTTTTCAACAGCTGTCAGTCGGTTCCATTTTGGTGAAGCGCTTCCCCCTTTTGGGTAAAATATTTCACCATTTTGATGATTCGGTAGCCCTGTATTCTTTGATAAAAAGCCTGTTCAGAAGCTTGTGCCATACCCATTTTGGTGATTCCAATTAATAGAGAAATAGATTATAAAGAAATAGGGACGGCGATGCCGTCCCCTTCGCTCGCAGAGCTCGCTGCGCGGCCACGTACCGTGTCCTTGCCGCCGGCTACGCCGTCGATTGATTCGCTCACTTCGTTCGCTGATTTATTGACTAATCCGTTTTATCGGATACACCAGTCATAAGCGCAGCAATTGACATGTTGAATCCATTGGCAATTTTACAGAGGTTGGAAAGGCTGACATTACGTCGTCCGACTTCAATGCTCGCGTAGTAGGAACGATCCATTTCAATCAAATTGGCGAACTGCTCCTGACTGCACCCGAGTCC
>CAKUGX010000008.1 GCA_934654765.1 uncultured Collinsella sp.
CGTTCTTAAACGACTAGTCGCCAGGGACACTCTTTCGCCACCCGGCAGTTAGGGACGTTCCTTTCCTGCCGGCAGTTGGGGACAGTCCTTGCCAACCCTACTGGCAAAACGGCCGATCGGCAAAGACCGTCCCCAATGACTAGTCGTTTAAGTCTGTCCCCAATGACCACTCTTGGTCATTTAAGTCTGTCCCCAATGAGTGCCCGATGGCTAGGCGGTTAGGCGTGGGATTTGTTGTGGGTGAGGGCTAGGCCTACGGCGGCGATGGCGGCGGCGAAGAGTACGGTGACGCCCAGGTCGCAGGCGATGTCGCCCAGCACGGCAGACGTCAGGTCCGACGCGAGCGCCTTGCCGATCGCGTCGTTCACCCAATATGTCGGCACAAAGTGCGCTGCCGTCTGCACGGCCGAGCCCATGAGCGACAGTGGCATCCAGGCGCCGCCCAAAAACGTCATGAGCATGCCAAGCAGGTTACCCACGCCGTTGAGCAGCTCCTCGCGCGCACCCAGGCCCGACAGCGTAAAGCCAACGGCCAGCGGCGTCAGCGCCAGGGCAAATGTCGCCGCCAGCGCCAGGCACACGCGGCCCACGCCGACCTCGGCAACCGCGCCGGCAAAGCCCACGACGCCCATCATGCTCGACACAAACCAGATGCAGACGGTGAGCACCGCGGCGGCCGCGAACACGGCAAGCGAGCGCTGGCGCTCGGAGACCGGGCCGGCATCCATGCGGCGCACGCGCTCGGGCTCGTTCATGCCCGAGAACACCAGTCCCACCGACACGATGACCGACGAGATAATCGCGTACGCGCCAAAGTTGAAATACGACTCGAGCGTGGCGGCGGCAGTCGAATCGACCTTGACCTGCTCGATCTGGACCTCGGCGCGCTTGGCGGCGGCGTGCTCGGCGGCCTTGGCGACGTCGCCGTCGGAAGCAGCGGGCTCAAGCGCGGCCGCAGCGCCCGCGAGCGAGATCCAGCGCGAGGCCTCCGCAGACGAAAGTGCCGCCGCCATGGTGCCGGAGCCGTAGGTCACGTCGAGCTTGGGCAAGGTCTCCCCCGCACGGGCGGCCGCGATCAGGTCGCCCTCAAATCCCTCCGGGATAAAGAACACGCAGTCGGCGCTGCCCTTGGCACTGTTGCTCTTGGAGAGCGCGTCCGCAAGATCGTACGTGTCGTCGCCGACGCCTGTGACCAGGTCAAAGCGCGCACCCAGGTGTTTGGTAAGCGCCCGCGAAAGGTCGCTGTCGTCGCGATCGACCACGATCACGTTGGCGTCGTAGGGTTTGTACTCGGTGAGCTGCGACGAGTTCCAGCTCACCGACGCCGCAATGAACACGCCCATGAGCGAGATGAACACCGTGTAGATGAGCAGGTAGAACGGGTGCGCCAGCGCCATGCGAAGCGCGGTCTTAAAGGTGCTCATAGCGGCTCCTTCCAAAGATCAGCGTAGCGGCGACGACAAACACCAAGGTCATAAGGACAAGCGCGCCCGCGCGCACGGCAAAGGGACCCAGGTCCTCAAAGAAATACAGGCGGTTGAACATGTCGCAGATGAGCTTGACGGGATTGAGCCAGCACTCGGCCGGACAGGCGCGGGCGACGTCATCGGCAAGCGCCATCGCCGGCTCGCCGTAAAGGCCGGCGAACAGGGCACACGTGGTGGCGAAGCCCGTGAGGATACCCGACTTGGACGCCTTGCCTCCCTTAACGGGCAGCGTGCCCACAAAGAGCCCCAAGCCCGTTGCGGCAAGCGCGGATGCGGCGCCGCCCACCAGGCACAGTCCCTCGCGCCCGCCAAAGTCGACGCCCACGACCAGACGCACGTAGCCAATCGCAACCGTCATCGAGGCAAAAGAAACCAGCCACGAGCCCACGAAAATTCCGGCTAGCGACGCCGTCTTGGAAAGGCCGCCCACGCAGCGACGGGCCCCTAAGCCCGACAGATTGGGCTGCAAATCGACGACGCTCAAGGCGGCAAACTCGGCAGACATCATCGCTACCAGGCCAAAGAGCGCGTAGTAGTAGATGGTCGTACCGTCGGGCGTGGTGCGTGTCAGGCTCACGCGACGGGTTCCGCCCTCGAGCGACAGGGCGCGCGCAACCGCCTCCGGGTCGGCAAGCGCCGCCGGGTTGTCCTGGGCAATCTGGGCCATGAGCTCGGCATTTTGCGTATACGAGCTTGCCACCGTCTCCAGGATGCTGCGGTCGACGAGCACCGTGGACGCGCGCGAGCTGTCGTAGCTCGAGAGCAGCGTGAGCCTGGGCGTGCCCGCGGCATCGACCGTGTAGATGCCCGCGACCTCACCGGCCTTGAGCGAACGGTTCGCAGCGGCAGCGTCGTCGCACTCGTGGATCTCGAGCAGCTGGTCGTCGCCCGCCTTGGCAAGCGATGTCGCCACATCCTTAAAGGTCGAGGCGTCCCAGGCCTCGTCCGCGACAACGGCTACCGGCACCGGATCGACCTTGCCGTCGGAGCTCAGGTTCGCAAACATAAACATGAACATCGTGGAGAGCGCGACGGGAAAGACCGCGCCCCAAACCCACGTGCTCGGCCGGCGCAGCAGCGTCTTGAGCGTGGTGATAATGGTGTTGAACATGGCTGCCCCCTAGTCGCGCAGCTCGCGGCCGGTGATCTCGAGGAACACGTCGTTGAGGGTCGGCGGTTCGGAATAAATGCGACCGAGCGCCACGTCATGTGAGCGCAGCGCATCGAGAATGTCCGTCAGGTTATGCGGGCTCGCCTCGCACGAAAACGTGAGCTGGCCCGCCGTCGCCGACAGGTCCAGGACATGCGGCAGGCTCGCGACGGCAGCGAGCGCCGCGCTCGGCACCTCGCCGACCTCGATCACGATCTTCTCGCCCATCTGAATCATGCGCTTGAGCTCGTCGTTGGTGCCCTGCGCCAGCACGCGCCCGCCGTCCATAATCATGATGCGGCTGCAGATCTGCTCGACTTCCTCCATGTAGTGGCTGGTATACACCACCGTGGCGCCCTCGTCGCGCAGGCGGCAGATGCCCTCCAGGATGGCGTTGCGGCTTTGCGGGTCGACCGCTACCGTGGGCTCGTCAAAAAAGATGAGCTCGGGCTTGTGCGCGATGCCGCAGGCGATGTTAAGGCGACGCGCCAGGCCGCCCGAGAGCTTGCCGGGGCGGAACTTGGCAAAGTCGCCCAGGCCGACAAAGTCGATCGCCTCGTCCACCAGCGCGCGGCGGCGCTTGCGGTCGTTGACGTAGAGGCTGCAGAAATAATCGATGTTCTCGCGCACGGTGAGCTCGTCGAACACCGCCACCTGCTGCGGCACCACGCCAATGCGGCGCTTGAGGTCGTAGCGGGCGGGCGTCATGGGCTCGCCGAACAGCTCGATGGTGCCCTTGTCGTAGGCGAGCAGCTGCAAGATGCAGTTGATGGACGTGGTCTTGCCCGAGCCGTTGGGGCCGAGCAAGCCAAAGATCTCGCCAGGGGCGATGTTCAGGTTAAAGTGGTCGAGCGCGATAAGGTCGTCATAGCGCTTGACGAGGTTTTCGACGTGGACGATGTCTGTCATGAGGCGGCCCTTCCGTTGATTGCGGCCCGGTACGATTGCATCATCGCAGGAGCGGGCGGCGCGCACCAGTGAGCTTTGTCACGAGTGCGGAGGGGTCTTGGTCGCCGGCCTGCCGACGCCCCCCCGCTTTGCCGCGCGGGAGGAATGTCACGGTTGCGCAGGCGGCCCCTCCACCACGCGCAGCTTCGCGTACAATACCCATATGAACAGGCTTTTCGACAAATCGATCGTGCTGGCGTGCTGTATTGCGGCCGCCATGGGTCTTGTTGTGGACGCTCGCCTGGTCGCGGCGTTTTGCCTAGGCGTTATTGCCACCTCGCTGGCCGAGGTCGCACAGGGAAACCGCGCCCGCCGTGCGAGCGAGGCCGCGAGCTACGTCTACATCATCGCGGCCGTCTTCGTGCCGCCGTTTGTGCCGTTCGCACCTCTCGCCCTCTATGACATCGCGCGACGCGCGCGCCGTGAGCACGCCTGGGTCGCGCTGGGCATTGGCTCCGTCTTTGTCTTTGCGCTCGTCGCGGACCTACGCGCCGACGCGCTCACCGCCCGAATGCTCCTGCTGACCGTCATCCTTTCGGTTGCCGCCGCCTTGCTATCGCTACGTACCGCCCAGCTGGAGCGCGAGCAACAGCGCATGCGCCGTACCCGCGACGAGCTGCAAGAACGAGCCCTCGCGCTCGAAGCGCGCAACCGTGACCTTGCCGACCGCCAGGACTACGAAGTCGAGCTCGCGACGCTCGCCGAACGCGCCCGCATCGCGCGCGAGATCCACGATAACGTCGGGCACCAGCTCACGCGCGCCTCACTGCAGGCCGAAGCCCTACGCGTGGTCCACGCCGACGAGCCTGGCGTCGCCGCCGATTTCTCCGACGTTAAACGCACGGTTGACGAGGCGCTCCAGCTTGTGCGCACCAGCGTCCACGCGCTCAACGACAACGCCGTCGACCTTTCCGTGCAGCTCGAACGCATTGTTGAAGGCGCGCGCTCGGACGGCGGCCCGCAGATTGAGCTTGAAGTTATGACCGAACATGCACCCGCAAACGTCGCGAACTGCTTTGCGGCGGTCCTGCGCGAGGCGCTCTCCAACACCATGCGCCACGCTTGCGCCCAGACCGTCACCGTACGATGCATGGAGCATCCGTCGTTTTACCAGCTCATCGTTACCGACGATGGCGTGGGCGGGGTCCAAGCAATCGGCCGTGGCGCCGCGGAGGGCATGGGGCTCGCCTCCATGCGCGAGCGCATCGAGGCGCTTGGCGGCACCTTCACCGCCGGTCCGCGCGCCGGCGCCGGCGGCTGGCGCGTGTTTGCCACCATCCCCAAACAGCAAGGAGATGACGCCCGATGAGGCTCATAGTTGTCGACGACGACCGCTTGGTAGTCGATTCGCTCAAGATTATCCTGGGCGCCCAGCCGCAGATCGAGGTGGTGGGCACCGGCGCCAACGGCAACGACGCGGTTTCGCTCTATGCCGAACATGCACCCGATATCGCGCTGCTCGACATTCAGATGCCGGGACGCGACGGCCTTTCGGCGGCGCGCGAGATCCTCGAGCGCGACCCCGCGGCACGCGTGGTGTTCCTGACCACGTTTTCGGATGACGAGTACATTGTGTCGGCGCTCAAACTGGGCGCCCGCGGCTATCTGATCAAGACCGATGTCGCCGCCATTCCGCCGGCGTTGGCGCAGGTCATGGATGGCAAACGCGTGCTTGAGGGCAAGGCAATTGAGGACGTCGATTTTGATGGGACGGACGTCGAGGCCGGCACGCCCCGCCGGCCCGCAGCCTTTGCCGGCCTGACCGACCGCGAGTTCGAGGTCGCCGAGCTCATTGCGCGCGGACTCGACAACAAGGAAATTGCCGCCACGGCCTATATGGGCGAAGGCACCGTGCGAAACCACATCAGCTCGATCCTGGCCAAAATGGGCCTACGCAACCGCACCCAAATCGCCATCGCCTACCTGCGAGGGTAACTCAAAGAATCGGCGACTCAGTTGCGGTGAAATACGGACTGCTGTGCCCCCTAGGGCCGCCAAACAGTCCGTATTTCACCGCAACTTATAGAGCAGTCGCACAAAAGTGCCGCCACGGAGGAGGGAGATGCCTCCGTGGCGGCTGGGGGGTGGGGTGGGGCTATGTTTTGGCTCCCCGCCGGCGGCCCGGGGCCTTTTGGCCCCAGGCTCCGTCGACGTGCCTAGCGCTTACGGATACCCCAGACCAGGGCTCCGACGCCAGCCATGGCGATGACAAATGCCATGAGCAGTGCGGCTGCCTGCTGGTCACCCGTGGTAGGCAGGAAACCCTTGACCGTCTTGACGATATTCGTCACGGTCTTGGGCGTACCGGGGTCGGGCGTCGGCACGGGCGTTTCGGGCTTCTTGTACGCGTTGTTGAACACGATGCCCTCGACGCTCTTGTCGTCCTTGGTATAGGCGACACTCGCCTTGAGGTTGCCCTCGCCGTCATCGACCACGTTGACGGTCGCGGTGAAGACGGACTTGTCGTAGGTCATACCGGCCTCGTCGCCCTTGACCTCGCTGATGGTGTAGACGTGCGTTCCGGGCTCGTCGTACTCGAACTTGTCGAAGTTGATCTTGCCGTCGGCATCGTTGGTGACGGTGGACTCGATGTCCTCGCCAACGAGCTTAAAGCTAAACTCGTCCTTCTTGAGCTCGCGTCCCTCGAGCACCTTGATCGCGCCGATGGAGACCTGCGTGGGCATGGCGTGATACTTGTTGGTAAAGCCAGCGGACTCGGTGGTTCCCTCAAGCTTGTGCGTCGCGGTCAGCGTGCCGTCGCCGTTGTCGGAGACGGTGGTCACGACGGTGTAGGTCGCGCCATCATAGGTGACGCCCTTGTACAGGCCGAGTGCGTTGGGGCAAGCCTCGCGCAGCATGTACGTGTGCGTGCCGGGTACCTCGTAGTGGATCGGGCTCAGCGTGACGGTACCGTTGGCGTCGTTGGTGCCGCTCGCGACAACCACGCCGTCCTCGAGCAGTTCAAACGTGAACTCGCCAGCTGCAAGGTCGCGTCCGATCAGGCGCTTGACCGTCTTGACCTGGTCGGTCACCACAGAATCGGTGGGCGTCACGCTGTAGGTGTTGGTGAACGTGAAGTCCGCACCGTCGTCGCCCTCGCGCACGACGCTCAGATGTCCGGCATTGTCGTCAGTCACGGTGTAGGAAACCTTGCGCGTGGCGTTGGTATCGTTGGTCACGCCAGGGGCGCTACCGGTCTCGGTCACCGTGTAGGTAAAGGTGTGCGAGCGCGGAGTAGCGGCGGCAGGCTCGTTCTCGTCCTCGGATTCATCAGCGTTAACGTCAACGTCGGCCTCGTCGGTCTTTGCCTCATCGGCATTCGCCTCATCGGCTTCGGCTTCATCGGCTTCAGTCTCGTCGGTTGCGTCGTCCGTCACGCCCAGGGCGCGGTTGAGGTCCTCGAGCGTAAAGTGGATCTTTCCAAAGTCCACGTTGCCGGCCGCGTCGTTGGTTGCGGCCGTGTGCTCGGGCATCGGGGCACCCGCCTCGTCGGCGGTCACGGTAAAGGTGAACTTACCCGTGATGTCGGCCGGGGTCAGGCCCTCGGCAGCCTGGAGCTTCTTGGTGCCGGCAAGCGCGGCGTTAACAGCATCGGCGCCATAGACGTTCTCGAACAAGGGCTCAACGCCACCGTAGTCGACCGTTGCCGTCAGGGTACCGTCACCGTTGTCGACGACGATAACCTTAAAGCCAAAGCTCCACGTTGTAGCGGAAACGCCATTCGGCAGCCCGAATAAATCTTCGTAGGCCGTGTAGTTAATGGTCCAAGCAAGTTTGCCGTCCTTATCGGTACGATGGGCAAGCCCAGCCGCCGCAAGATTAGCAAGCATCTTGGTGTCATAGTGCAGCACATCAAAGCTCACGTGCCCGCCGATGTTGGGCTTGAGGTTTTTGTATTCCACAAGCTCGCCCTGATAGGCGATACCAAACCAGAACTCGCCATCGACCATCGGGCGACCGGTCAGGGTCTTAGTTGCGACAACCTGAGCAGCGGTGCCACCAGGCGTGTTGGTCGTCGCGCTGTAGCTGTTGTGGAACGGCACCAGGGCCTTCTCGACCTTGTTCTCGCCGCTCTTGTGGACCGTCTCATGCGTGCCCTCGGGACCACCGGAGACGGTCGTCGTGGCAGTGAGCGTACCGGCGGTGTCGTCGGCGATGGCGATCGTCACGGTGCGCACGGCGTCATCGTAGGTGTAACCGGGCTGGTGGTCGTTCTTCTCGGCCACGGTGTACTTGAAGGTCTTGCCGGCGTCAGCCTGCGTAAATGTAACCTCATGACCAGCCAAGATGTCGATCAGGCCGACTGTTGTCTCTGCCGCTGCAGGAGACTTGAAGTTGTTGGCTCCGGGCAGCAGACCGAGCGCGCTAGCCGACGCGTCGTCAGCGGGTGTCACGGTAAAGGTGAACTGGCCCTCGGTCATGGGGCGGCCGTCCAGATACTTGCTGAGCCACAGACCGCCGGCCGCGACGTAATCGAGCTCAGTGCGGTACTTGTTAGTAAAGCGTCCGTTTTCCTTCTTGGTGACGTTGGCTTTCAGGTTGCCCTCGCCGTTCTCGGTCACGGTCACTTCGGCGGTCGCGACATGAGTATCATACGTCATGCCGACCGTGCTACCCGCGTTCTCGCGGATCTCGTACTTGTAGGTTCCGGCAGCCGTGTAGTGAATCTTGCCGAACTTGATGGCAGCGATGCCGTCCTTCGCATCGTGCTTGTTCACGGTCACGGTTGCGGGATCGGGCAGCGGGGCGCCGTCAGGAGAAGTGATGGTAAAGCTGAACTCGTCCCCATCCGTCCAGTCGCGGCCGTCGATGGCCTTGCTCAGGTCAAAGTCAAGGTCTGCATAGGTCGGGGTCACGCTGTAGGTGTTCTCGAAGGTCGCAGGCTTGTCGCCCTTCAGCTCGTGCGTAGCGCTGAGGGTGCCGTCGCCGTTGTCGGTAATGGTGGTCTCGATGGTGAACTTGGCGCCACTGTAGGTGATGCCCTTGCTGGTGGTTCCGCCGTTGACCTCGCGCAGCGTGTAGGTATGCTTGCCGGGCTTGTCGTAGGTGACCTTGTCCATGGTGATCGCGCCATCGGCGGCATTGGTGCCCCTGGCGACGACCTTGTCGCCCTCGACCAGCTCGAAGGAGAACTCGCCGGCGGCAAGCGTGCGCCCGGTCAGGGACTTGGTCGCGGTGATCTGGTCGGTGACGCTGAACTTGTCAGGCGTCACGTTATAGGTATTAGTGAACGTGAAGGCCGCGTTGCCGTCCGGCTTGCGGGACACGCGCAGATTGCCCTTGCCGTCATCGGTCACGGTGAAGGAAACCTCGCGCGACGGCTTGGCGTCGTTGGTCACGCCAGCGACCTCGCCGGACTCGGTCACGGTGTAGGTAAAGGTGTGCTCGCGCTTCTCGGGCTTCTCGCCCAGAGCCTTGTTAAGGCCGTCGAGCGTAAAGGTGATCTTGCCAAAGTCGACCTTGCCGTCGGCGCCGTTGTGCACGCTCGCGTTCACGGGCATGGGTGCACCCTCTTCGCCGGTCACGGTAAAGGTGAACTTGCCGGCGATGTCAGCCGGGGTCAGGCCGTCGACGGCCTGCAGGTTCTTGATACCCACAAGCGATGCCTCGGCGGCATTCGTGGTGTAAGCGTTCTTGAACTCGATGCTCTTGGGATCCTCGGCACCCTTCACCTCGTGCGTGGCAACCAGCTGGCCCTTGCTGTTATCGCTGATGGTCGTCACGATGGTGTAGACCGTTTCGTCGTAGGCAATACCACCGGCGTCACCCTTGACCTCGTGCAGCTTGTAGGTGTGCTGACCGATCTCAGTGTACTTGATAGCGCTGAACGTCACCTTGCCGTTGGCATCGTTCTTGACGGTCTCGACAGGCTTATCTTCCTTGTCCACGACTTCGAGCAGCTCAAAGCTGAACTCGCCGGCCGCAAGATCGCGCCCGGTCAGGGACTTGGTCACGGCAATCTTGTCGGTGACACTGGACTCAACAGGCTCCGCAGTGTAAACGTTCTTGAACTCGGTCTCGCCTGCTTCGCTCCAGGCCACCTTCACGTCAGCGCTGAGCACGCCCTTCTTGTTGGGCGTGACCGTCACGGTGATCTTCGCGACGTTCTTGCTGTAGGCGATGCCGTCAACCGTGGTCCCGGCGTTCTTTTCGCTGACCTTGTAGATATACGTGCCGGGCTCTCTGTATTCGATCGTGCCGAAGTCAATGGCCGCCTTGCTCTTGTCAATCAGACTGGCCTCGGTAACGGACACGGTCACGGGCGCAGTCGCGGACTCGGGCATCGGGGCGTTGTTCTCGGACGTCAGCCCAAACTCAAACGTGTCCTCTTTCGTCCAGGCGCGGCCTTCGAGCACCTTGGTCAGGCCAAAGCTGGCCTTGGTATCCACCGTTGCCGGCGTCATGTCGTACTTATAGCTGATCTTGCCGTTGTTGCCCAGGTAGGAGTTGACATGCGTCGTGGTCGCCTTGGCGGACGTGTTGTTCCACTTGGGATTGAGAACGTCGGTCGCGGTGCCGGTCTTGTTGCCGCCCACGCTCTCCTTGGTGGTGTGGAGCTCATCGATAAAGGCCAGGCGTGCGGTTCCCACAGTAAACACCAAGTTACCGTTCTCATCGGGAACAATAGCGCCGTCGAACTTCGCGGCGTCGCCGCCGATAAATTCGATGACGGCGGTGGCGGGCTTGGCCTCGTCGTTTTCGCCCTGCTCCTCGAACTCATCCTTATAGTAATAGGTGGCGTTATCAGCCAGGGAGCCCGTCGCCGGCGTCGTGCAGCCCTCATCCGTGAAAATAGGCGTCTGCTTCTGGAAGTAGTAGTAGCGGTTGGTGTCGGCGGGCTCAAAGGTCGCAACCGTATTACCCAGAGCGCCGGCAGCCCACTTGTTCGCGTAGAAGTTAACGGTCTTGGCGCGGTTTTCGTCAACGGTCCTATTACGCTCGATGTAATCCTTAAGCCCCGTTACCTTCTCGGGCGTAAACAGGTTGTCGAGTGCAACCTTCTTCACGCTCGAGGCATACTTCACCTGGATGGGCTTAGCGTTGTCGACCGAAAGCTTGCCGTCTTCGTTCTTAAAGTGGCTCTGCGGAATCAACGACGCAGGAATCTTGACCGTTACGATATCGCCGGTCTGGGGCTCGTCCTCTTTGGCATGCTGAACGGTGATGACCAGGTTCGCGGCATCACCCGTAAACGTGTAGGTGTCGACGTTGTCCTCGGTCTTTGTCGGCTTGTCAAACGTCGTGCCGTTGTATATAAAACCGTCGACCTGCATAAAGTCGCCCAGCTCATCGGTAAACGTAATATAGCCGGACTTGGTCGCGTCGTAGCCCTTATCAATTTTGGTTGGATGGGGCGGCTCCGACGTAATGGCCTTAGAAATGTCGTCGAAGACCTTCTTGAGCTCGTCGGCATTGGTCGCCGACTTGTAGAAGTCGGAGTTCTCCGCGCGCGCACCGTGAGCATCCCATGCCGTAGCATTGGGATAGTTGCTCGACACGGCCTGCATGAACTTGTTCGCTTTATTCGCTTCGTCTGTTCCTAAATCTTGAATGTCTGCACTGGGATTCGCTCCGCTAAAGATGCCGATGGTATAAACGGTGGCCTTGCCGTCCTTCATGTTCTTGGCAGCCGTCACGGCATCGTTGGCAACCTTAGAATCAAAGTCGCTAAAACTCGTTGGCGTGCCGTCGGTAAAGAACACAACAATCTTCTTGGCGTCCGCACGGCCAGAAGTTTTGATGTTTTTCTCGGCTTGTTTCATACCATAATCGGCACGCGTAGCGCCAGCAGGTCTAATGGAATCGATCGTTTCCTTAAGACTCTTTGCGCCGCCAACCGTGCACGCCGTCAACCCTTGCATTGTCTGCGAGTAGTTGTAGCTATGGCCGCCGGAGCGATACGTGTCGTTTCCAACCTTATCGGTCTCATTACCCGCAAACTTAACAATGGCAACCTTATGCTGCCTATCCACGCCCTCGATACCCTCGTTTTGCTTGGCGATGGTATCAATAAAGCTGTTCGCAGCGTTCTTCAGCGCTTCGATACGCTCGGTCTTGTCGCCTCCGCCCATAGGATCATTCATCGAGCCAGAGGCATCCAGCACCATCACGATGTCAAGCGGCGTGGTAACCGTCACGGTTGAATTGGATGTCGAAGACATAGCCGAAAGCGTAGTCAAGAAATCCGACTCTTCGTTTTCTCCGGTTGCCTCAACCGTTTTGTCGGTCCAGATTCGGCCGACGTTTTGAGTCGTCACCTTATTGCCGCTGTGGCCGGCCGCCCATTTTTCCCAGCGTCCGCTGGTGTCGGGGTCGACGACCGTCGGTCCGCTCACTGTCGGCCCGTCCATTCCTGTGCTGGACCTGGCGTTGGCCTCGGGCAGCATGGCGAATGCTGCGGCTGGCAATACCAGCACTACGGCAAGTATCACCGCCAAGAGACCCCTCGTGTACTTACCCATCGTGTCTCCCTTCTCGCAGGATCAGACCTTGCATCAGCCTAAAGTTACGAAATGAGACACAGTTAGGGCAGGTGACACACGTTCCAGATTCGGTTTTGCGCATGAGACAAATGTCTCACCAAAGTTGAGACACGACGTTTTCGCAGGAAAACGGGTGCGACTCGAGATCGACGAGCCAAAATGATCTGTTTTCCTCCGTCCCCGGGGGATCAGGGGCTGTTACCGATATGGTGCCGTTTCAAAACTATGCCGGTTTACTACGATAAAAACGAAATCCCCGACCACACCCGCTTTTTTTCGCAAAGTCGCAAGCCGTCTACCTGCGGTTTTGTTTTTGCCGAATGCGGTGTGGTTGGAGGTTGGCGATTTATCGTAGTAAACCGGCATAGTTTTGTTCGCGGCGGCCTGACCGCGCGCTCAAGCGCGGGGCCGGCGGGGCATTTTTGCCCCGCCGGCCCTATTTCAGCGCTATTCCGGCTTGGTTTCTACCGTGGGCGTCTTGTCCGCCGCGACTGGGGTGCGGGCGGTGTCCATAGTCAGGCAGTGCTTGGGGCAGCTTTCGATGCATTCGCCACACACCACGCAGGCATACGGGTCAATCGACCACGTTCCTCCCTTGCGATCGACCGCGAGTGCGCCCGCCGGGCAACGGCGCGCGCACATGCCACAGCAAATGCACACGTTCATGTCGTTGACGATGTGCCCGCGCAAGCGCTCGGGTGCCGCGAGCTTCTCCTGCGGATAGCACACCGTGACCGGCTGCTTGACCATAGAACCCAAGGCCGTCTTGGCAAATGTCAGCAAACTCATGCCGTGCCTACCTTTCCGTGCAGCTAATGCAGGGGTCGATGGTCAGGATAATCATGGGCACGTTGGCAAGGAGCACGCCCTGCAGCGCATGTGTCAGACCCGCCAGGTTCTGCGACGTCGGCGTGCGCACACGGAAACGGTCCAAGTTCTTGGTGCCGTTGCCGCGCACATAGTAATACGCCTCGCCGCGCGGCTGCTCAATCACAACCTCGCCGCGCGCGCCGTCGGCCGGCGTGAGCTTGGTGCGCCCGCCGATACCGTCATGCGGAATCTTGCCCACAAGCTCCTTGATGATGTCCATAGCCTGCGTGACCTCGGCGCAACGCACCTGGCAGCGGGCATAGCAGTCGCCATCGGTAGCGACAATTGGCTCAAACGCAGCCAAATCCGCATAGGCGCCGTCGCCAAACATGCGCACGTCATAGTCCACGCCCGAGGCGCGGCCGAACGGGCCGACCATCGACAGATCCAGCGCGTCCTTCTTGCTGATCACGCCCACGCCGTGCAGGCGCTCGCCGCAGCTGTCATCGTCCAAAAACGTATGCACCAGGGCCTCGTAGTCGGGGCGCATGGCGTCGAGCGTCTGGACAATGCCTGCCAGCTCGGAGTCCTCGATATCGTGCTTAAGGCCGCCGATCTCGTTAATCGACAGGATCACGCGACCGCCGCACGTGCTCTCAAAGATCTTTAGAATCTGCTCGCGCAGCGTCCACGAACGATAGAACAGCGCCTCAAAACCAAAGGCATCGGCGAGCAGGCCCAGCCACAGCAGATGCGAGTGGATGCGCGAAAGCTCGTGCAAAATGGTGCGGATATACTGCACACGGCCGGGCACCTCGATGTCGAGCATGCGCTCGCAGGCGCTGGCATAGCCGCAACTGTGGCCCACAGCGCAAATGCCGCAGATGCGCTCGGCGATGTAGCCAAACTGATGCATGTCGCGCTTTTCGGTGAGCTTCTCGAGTCCGCGGTGCACAAAGCCGATCTGCGGAATTGCCTCGATGACGCGGTCGTCCTCGATCACCAGGTCCAGATGAAGCGGCTCGGGCAGCACCGGGTGCTGCGGGCCAAACGGAATAACGGAGCGATGTGCCATGGACCTTACGCCTCCTTTTTCTGCTTGTCGCGGGCGGCCTTGGCGGCAAGCGCCGCGCGGACCTTGGCCGCTTTCTCGGGATCCATGGCGGCGAGCTTTGCCTCCATCTCGGCGGCTTTAAGTGCGGCCTTGGCCGCGGCCTCGTCATGCTGAGCATCGGAGCCGGCAGCCGCAGCGGGCTGAGCGGCGGCGCCCGCGGCATCGCCGGCGCCCTCCCCCGCAGCGGCAGCAGCGGCAGCTTTCTCGGCCGCGGCCTTGCGCGCCTTGGCCTCGGCAGCAGCGCGGACCTTCATGGCCTTCTCGCGCGCGGCCTTCACCTCGGGCGTGATCACGCTCATGGGTTCGGCCGTCGAGACCTGGTAAAAAAAGCCCTTAAAGTCGATCTGCATGTCGGTGATGGCAAGGCCAAACAGGTCATGCGCCTCGTTCTCAAACGGGAACACCGCCGGATAGTACGAGCTGATGGACGGGACCTCCTGGTACCGGTCGATACCCTCGACCACCAGATTCTCAATCGCATAGCTGCCGTCCTGCGCAATCTGTTCCTGCGCGGCGCGGACGTTGATAAACGTATAGACCAGGCGATACGAGCCGTCGTCCACGCAGCGCTCGGCATGCATCTGCACAAAGCGCGCGCCGACGCCCTTGAGCGCCTGCACATGCGACAGCAGCTCATCGATCCCGACGGTGGTATAGATTGCCTTTTGCATTACTCGGCCTCCTTTGCAGCGGCGGGCTCGACGGCAGCGCTGTCAGCAGCGGCGGGCGCACCGTTAGCGGCGCCCGCGTCGGCACCGGCCCCAGCCCCGGCCCCCGCAGCTGCCACAAACCCGTCCTCGCCCAGCTCGACGCCACCGTCCCAGGTGGCGGCACCGCCCACGGTGAGCGGATCGCCGCCGGCGCGCATCACGGCCTCCTTCTGGTCCAGGATGCCGCACGCCTCCACGATGGCATCGATCACCGTCTCGGGGCGAATGGCGCACCCGGGCGCGTACACGTCCACGGGAATCGCGCGGTCCACGCCGCCGATCACGTTGTAGGCATCGCGGAACACGCCGCCCGAGCACGCGCAGATGCCGCACGCCACCACGCACTTGGGCTCGAGCATCTGGTTGTAGATCTGGCGCACGACGGGCAGGTTTTGCGCGTTGACCGAACCCGTCACCAAAAAGATATCCGCATGCTTGGGGTTACCGGTGTTGACCACGCCAAAGCGCTCCGCATCGAACAGCGGCGTGAGCGAGGCCAGCACCTCGATATCGCATCCGTTGCAGCTCGAGCCGTCGTAATGAATAACCCACGGCGAGCGCGACATTTTATGATCCATGGATGCCGCCTCCTAAATAAACACGTCAACGAGGATGGGCATAAGGTTGAGCAGGCCAAACACCAGCGCCACGCCCCATCCGAGCTTAAAGCAGCTGCGCCAGGTGCTGCGCGCGAAGGTGTTATCAATCAGCACCTCGACAAAATACGTCGCAGCCATCACGACCAGGGCGACGACCCAGCTCACGGGGTTGTCCCAAACAAAGAACATGCCCACCCACATCAAAAACAGCACGGTCTCGCACCAGTGCATAAGGGTCATCTTGGCCAGCGTGCTGCCGCTCATCTCGGTGGCGACGCCCTGGACAATCTCCTGATGCGCGTGATGCGAGTACGAAAGATCGAACGGCGACTTGCGCAGCTTGATGGTAAGCACCGCGAGCAGCGCGAGGAAAATGGGCGCGCTGTACACGATGATAGGCGCCGACTGCCCGGTCACGGCGATGGAATCAAAGCTGTCGGTGGCAAGGTAGAGGCCCACGCTCATCAGCAGAACGGCGGGCTCGTAGCTCATAACCTGCAGCAGCTCGCGATCGGCACCAACCTGGGCAAACGGGCTTTGCGTCGAGGCGGACGCCAACACCACAAAGATCGCGGCGAGCGTCACCATAAAAGCGCACAGCAGCGTGTTGGAGCCCGACACAAAGATGCCGCCGCCTACCACGGTAAAGATGAGCGCGCACGCCATATAGGTATCGTCCATGGTGTTTACGCTGGCAGGGGCCTTGCGCAGCAGCTTGGCAACGTCGTAGAAGGGCTGCAGCAGGCGCGGGCCCACGCGGCCCTGCATGCGAGCCGAAAGTTTGCGGTCAACGCCGTCGATCAGGCCGCCCACAAGCGGCGCCAGCAGGGCAAACGCCACGGTGCCAATAAATATGCCCACGACACCCGAACCTTCAAAATACTTGCCGCGCAACACCGAGGGCGCGCTCATGGCAAGCCGCTCGGGCCCAATCCACGCGCAACACAGCAGCGCAAACAAGATAATGCTGCAGCACACGACGCTACCCGCGGGGCCAATACGCTTCTCGCCAAGGGCGTCCACCGAGTACCAATTGCGCTTTTCGGCCTTCACCTCGCGTCCCATCGAGCCGCGGAAATGGCGGTAATTGTCGGTTCCCACGCCCGAAAGATATACGTTTACGTGCGGTTTGTTGCTCACGCGGAATGAAGTCAGCAGCACCACGGCGATAAACGCCACGATAACCACCATCAGATACATGGCATCCTTGCCAATAACGTACGGCACGCGGCCAAACACCATGGCCAAGTAAGGCGACACCAGACCGCTCGAGATAACCGGGAACGCCACGCAGCACAGAATCAGCAGGGCGGCGATGGTGTTGAGCGCCATCCATTCGGTCTTATGGACATTGACCTCAACGTTTTGAGCCGTGGGGTCGACGCCCGAAAGCTTGGCGAGCCACTTACCCCAGAAGAAGAACGTCGCGGCCGAGCCAAAGGCAAGCACCATGATCATGAGCACGTTGCCGGTCTGCGCGAACGCCACCAGGGCGCCCCACTTGGACACGAGCATGCCAAACGGGGCAACGAACATGCCCATAATGCCCAGCATCATCAGGCGCGTCAGGTGCGGCATGCGGCTGAACATACCGTCCATGTCCTCGATATTGCGGCTGCCGATATGATGTTCGGCGGTGCCCACGCACAGGAACAGCAGCGACTTTGCCACCGTATGGAACAGGATCAGGAAGATCGCGGCCCACACGGCCTCGGGCGCGCCGACGCCCAGGCAGGCGCTGATAAGGCCCAAGTTGGAAATGGTGGAGTACGCGAGTACGCGCTTGGCATTGCTCTGCGAAATGGCCATAAGGGCGGCGAGCAAAAACGTGACGGCGCCCACACTCGTGACCATAAAGCCAGTCACGGGATAGATGGCATAGAGTGGGCTCAGCTTGACCATCAGGAACACGCCGGCTTTGACCATGGTTGACGAGTGCAGCAGGGCGCTCGTGGGCGTGGGGGCAACCATGGCACCCAATAGCCAAGTGTGGAACGGCATCTGTGCGGCCTTGGTGAGTGCGGCGAGCGACAGCAGAACGACCGGCATCACCAGCAGCGCGGATTGCGCGGTTCCGGCGCCGGAAAGCTCAATCATGCCCGAGATGGTCAGCGGCATGCCGTTAACGTGCAGGTACATGAGTCCGGCCAAAAACGCGATGCCGCCCAGCATGTTGAGGATGATCTGGGTGAAAGCGTTTTTTATGGCCTCGGGCGTGCGCGTGTAGCCAATCATGAGGAACGAGCACACGGTGGTGATTTCCCAGCCACAGAACAGCCACTCAAGGTTGTCGCTTGTCACGATGACGAACATGGCCGAGAGGAACAGGAACATGAGCGCCAGGAACTGCGGGCGACGGTCGGGCGCGGTCTGCCCGCGCAGCGCTGCCTCGTGCTCGTCGTGGGCCTGGAAGTCCTTCATGTAGCCCAGGGCGTACACGCAGATAAGGCTGCCGACAATGCCGACGGCAAGCACCATGATCACACTCATGTAATCCAGGTAGAGCGGCGTGGCGGTGACAACCTCGGCCGCGGGCAGCGTCATGGCAGCGAAGGCAACCGAACCCACCAGCTGCACCACGCCAAGCACCGTGGTGAGCGTGCTCTTATATTTGCGCGCGTTGTACAGGATGACGGTGCACAGGATCACGTCGATGGCAGAGCTGATGATCGAGAGCACATGCGAGGTGCCCGGCGCGATCTCGAAGCTCTGCGGGCCCGTGCCAAAAAACATGACGGCGACTACAACCGTCACCGCCATGATGATGCCGGAGCCTATAAGCCCCACCGAATCGCGGGCGCGGTCGCCGCGTGCGAGCAACATGCCTAGCGCCGGTACCAGCGGAAACAGGGTAAGGAAATACAGTAGCGTCATACCATCACTCCCCCATGCAAAAACGCTGCAATTGTTTAACGTTATAGCTCAGTTGAGGAGTAGCGGCGGCGGGTTTTCGGTCAACTGGGGAGTTTTAGGCGTACGGGGTAAGGAGTCTGTCCGCTTTGGAGCAGAGAGGCGACGCTCCCCCTATCGCGGCGGCGGGCGCACGGGCCACTGCGCGCGGTTTATTAACCACTTTGGAGGATGTTCCAGTAGGCTCACGACGGTCCAAAAAGTTGGCGCGGCAAGAAAAATGCGCCCCTGTGGGCGCACCATCCCGTTCGCTATTCCGCCTTTTTAACGCGCGGCTTGCGACCGCGCGGCTTATCGACCAGCGCGGACTCACCGCTCTCGCGATACTGGCGGCACCAAGCCTTGACCGAAGACTCGCTGGGAATCTTGTGCTTGATCATGGCCTCGCGAACCGTTAAGCCGTTTTCCAAGCGGTCTTTGACCACGGCGAGCTTAACTTCGTACGAATAGGTGTGATGATGCGAACCGGCGTTGAGAACGGCGTCGGCACCGCCCACGGCATACGCGCGGGCCCACTGACGAGCCGTGGCCTGGGGAATGCCAAGCTCCGCGGCGAGGGCGCGATGACCGACCCCCTCTTGGAGGATCTCGACGGCGCGCTGCCTAACCTCGGGCGCATGCGTGCGAGTCCTAGTTGCTTCCGACATACCTGCCACTTCTTAGCCTTAACCGTTAATCTGCTTTCTTACGTGCAAGTTAGATAGTAGCATTTTACTGTTTGCTCAAAGCAGTTAATTAAAATAGACGCGGTGTTATCTGGGCATTTGGCACCAATTTACGACATTTCTTTATCGATTATTTACGCTGGTAGCTGACTCGCAGCTAATCGTCATTCGCTTGTCAACAAAATTGGCATCTCTTTATGTCCTTTGGCATAGAGGATATAGTTATTAACCCCTCCCCCAATAATTTTGAGCGATCGGCAAGGCAGCAGACGTACTTACTCCTCATGATTACCGCGCATTGCCATCCACCGGAGCAAAACAAAAAGGGCGGGGCCTGCTGCGCTTGCAGGCCCCGCACCGGTTGACACCCGACGGGACACAGCCGGGCGAGACGGATCCGTGCTACCGTCCCGCCTGGCCGCAATGTTCAACTACAGCTCGTTGGCCGCGTGATACGCCGTTCGAATGGCGCTCGCGATGTCGGCGGTACGCTCGCCCGAGCAGTCGCCCACGCAGGCCACAGGCACCGTCACGCCGTCCAGGTCAAACGCGTTGGCCTTGGAGCCCACGGCCATCACCACGTAATCGCAGGCGATCTTCACCGGCTCCTCGGCGCCGTCCTCGGCAGTATGCACGGCCTCCACGCCCTCGTCGGTAATGGCGGTCAGGCGGGTCTTCACGTGCTGCTCCACGTTATGCTCGGCAAAGTCGCTCATGATCAGCGGCAGAATGGTCTCGGACTCGCCCGCGGCAATCTTGTCGAGCATCTCGACGATCGCCACCTCGCAACCGTGCTGCAGCAGGTACTCGGCAGTCTCGGTGCCTACCAGGCCACCGCCAATGACGGCGACACGGCCGGAGAGTTCCACCTTGCCGGCCAGCACATCCCAGCTCGAGACGACCTTCTCCGAATCGGCGCCCGGAACGGGGATGACCACGTCGTGCGCACCCACAGCCACAATCGCGGCGTCGGCGGCGTTGAGGTCCTCGGGGCTAGCGGTGTGGTTGAGCTCAACCTTCACGCCCAGGCCAGGCAGAATCTTCTCGTAGTACTCGACCGAGCGCATGATCTCGTCCTTGCGCGGAGGCGCGGCAGCCAGCACAATCTGGCCGCCCAGATGATCGCTCGCCTCGTAGACGGTTACGTCGTAGCCGCGCTTGGCCGCCACGCGCGCGGCCTCCAGGCCGGCGATACCGCCGCCCACCACGGCAATCTTCTTGTCGCCCTCGCCCGGCTTGATGACGATGGTCGCCTCGTCGCCGTTCTCGGCATTGAGCACGCACGAGATGTACTTGCGGTTTTGAATCGCGTCGACGCAGCCCTTGTTGCAGTTGAGGCACTCGCGGATGGGCTCGCCGGTCGCGGCCTTCAGCGCAATGTCGGGGTCGCACATGAGCGAACGGCCATAGGCGACGATGTCTGCCGAGCCGTCTTCCAGGATCTTCTCGCCGGCCTCGACCGAAACCACGCGGCCGACGGTTGCCACCGGCACGGAGACCAGGGCCTTGACGCGCTCGGCCACGGGCAGCGTCCAGTTGTAGGGCATGGCGCCCATGGGCGGAATGGTGTCGCCCATGTTGCCGGTGTGGTTTGCCTGCGCGACCTGGATCATGTCGATGCCGGCGCCCTCGAGCAGCTTGGCGAACTCGCAGGCCTCGTCGGGCTGCAGGCCGCCCTTGCCGCGCGGCGTGCCGTCGGGGTTCTCCATGATCACGGGGAGCTTGTACTCCACCATCAGCTGCGGCGCGGCCTCCTTAATGGCGGCGACAACCTCCAGCGCGTAGCGGACGCGGTTTTCGAACGAGCCGCCGTACTCGTCGGTGCGCTTGTTGAGGATGGCCGAGCACAGCGAACCCACCAGACGGTCGCCGTGGACCTCGATGGCGTCGATGCCGGCCTGCTGCGCGCGGGCGGCCGAGGCGGCGATGGCCTCCTTGATCTGGGCGAGCTGCTCGACACTCGCCTCGTTCACAAAGTGCTGCATGTCGTGGTGCAGCTTGGCGTAGGCCTGCTTGCGGATCTCGTTGGACTCGGCCATCTTGGCGGCAAAGGTCCCCTCGTCACCGGCGGCCTTGGCCTCCTGCGCGGCCTTGGCGGCGGCCATGGAACCCAGGACCATGCGGCCGACGCCGGGCACGTCGTACTCGGGGTGGAACAGCTGCAGCGCGACCTTGGCGCCGTGCTTGTGGACGGTGTCGGCCAGCGCCTTAAACGTGGGGATCTGGGCGTCGGTCGCCAGCTTGGGCGTGGGGCTCGCGGTCATGACGGGAGCGACGTCGCCGATGACGATGTAGCTCACGCCGCCACGGGCCAGGCGCTCGTAAAAAGCCAGGCTGCGCTCGCCGATGGAGCCGTCGCGCTCCTCGTAGCCGGTGGTCAGCGGCGGGAACATAATGCGGTTCTTGAGCTCAAGGGGGCCAACCGTAATGGGCTGGAGCAGCTTGGATGCAGGTGCGGTCATGGACATTCCTCTCTTGTAGGCGCGGCGGCGATGATGCCACGTAGTTGTCTAAAGGATATGGCATGGGGGCACAGCGGCACAACGGAAATCGGCAGACAGCAGGTAGCGGCAGGTGGATGGGGCGGGGCGGCCCGTCGGTTTGTCTCAATCTGTAACAGCTAGGCCCACTTTTGGCCTCCACCTGTTACAGATCGAGACAAACCAACCCGGCCCGCTAGAACATCTAAATCTGTAACAGCTACCCGGCAAAATCCGTCCCTCGTGTCACAGATTCAGATAAACGGAGCCCGGCTGCCGAAAAATCTCGTTCTGTAACATCTATCGACCAAAAACGGCCCCACGTGTTACAGATCAAGACATTCCCCTCAGCCCATCCTCAACAATCTCAATCCGTAACATCTAGGCCCGCTTTTGACCCCTACCCGTTACAGATTGAGATTTTGTTTGAGATTTGCCGAGGGACTATATCCACGCGTCATCGAAGCCACTGCGACAGAGGTGCGACATTACTGCGACAGAGGTGCGAAATAGATCGACCACCTTACCTTATCGTGTAGAACTGTTTTGGGTCGTTATGGGATGAGCCGTGCCATTCGAGCAGCCCGTCTTCCTCAATTAACTTACCAAGCACCCGGCTTGCTGTGCGGCGATTTCTCCCGATGTGCGCTGCAAGCTCCCTTGCTGTCACCCTTCCGTTCGCAAAGGCCAACCTGACGGCGGCGAGCTCATACTCCCCCAATGAGGCGATCACCTCCGGTGATACCTTGTCCTCGAGAGCCTCGCTTCTCCTTACGGTTCTGGCAACGATATTGTTCTCAAGCGTTAGCTGAACCCTTGCCCCATCAGGTTCCGTGTAGACCGGATCATTGAGCAGAGAGTTTTGCATCTCGGTATAAATGCGCTTGACGCCCTCGTTTAGCTCCCGAACCCAACCAAATTCAACCAGCGTGTGCGCGATGCGTGGGTTGCGCGAGTAACGAGTGGTCCTCATGTTGTCGAGCGTCACGATATTGGGAAGCGCGCCTGGACTGATGATTTCCAAACGGTCGTCGAACATCGAGACCCGGATGTAGTCGCCGCGGAACGAGTAGTCGCGATGTGTCACCGCGTTGACCAAGCCCTCGAACCAGGCGAACTCAGGATACTCAGGCACGGTCTGGAATTTCCCGTCGGGCCCCAGGAACTGAAATTCGCGAAGCATGCTCGAGATGAGTCCGTAGGCGTCTTGGATCACCTTAGGCAGCGGCCCACAGAAGCTTCGTTCTTTCGTGATGTTGAGACGCTCGCCCGTCTCCATTTTGACGCCGTCGTAGCGCAGGACACGGACTCGCGCCTGTGGCATCATTGCGGACGGATCCAGCGCGAATAGCAGGGCTCCAGCAACGGTCAGCTTTCCGTCACGCATAAAACGACGACTTCTAAGGACCTGCTCGTCGGAAACTTCGGTTCCAAGAATCCCTTTGTAGCGATCAAGCACTTCATGGTCCACGTCATCTAGGGAGGAATCCTCAACAAGCTCGTCCTCGAAGATTCTCTGCCCCTTATCGTACTCGAGGGCAAATACCTGTTCGCGGCTGAGCCTCACGCTCTTGTCGTCCTGCCGCAAGAAAACCTCGCCGTCGCTCACGCGAGCAACAGAGTGGTTGGTCGAGGCATTGATGTCCAAAACGAGAACGAAGTCCTCCTCGCCCGAAGAATTGACCAGGGGATTCGGTCTTTGCGGACAATAGGGGTTGGCGTGCAAGTCGTGAGCGCAGCGCGCTCGAATTTCTCAATGTCGCGCGCGCCGTTACGCTTGAAGCCCGTTACCTCACCATTATCCTCGATACCGATAACGAGTTTGCCTCCCGCCGAGTTGGCGAATGCACTAATATGCTTCGCAATCTCCTTGTCATCCTTGCGGGCGCTCTTTCGATCGAAGTACTGATTCTCCCTGAGAGTGGAAAATAGAATCACATCGTTTGTCGCGATGGGTTGCTGCATTGCCGCCTCCTTACATGGCTCCATAAAGAAGTGTAAGTCAAAGGCATCGTATAGACGGCCCCTACATAGCGGCCCCTTTATTGTTTTTAAGACGTCACTGTTTCTAGTTAAGGATCGTTAAGGGTCGTCGCAGCTCCTTCCAATTGGAATCTATCAATCGACAAGTCAATCCATCCAGCCCGTGATTATCGATAGCCCGTCCGCCTCACATAATAAAAAGAGTCAAGATTCACGCATAAAGGAGAGCAACAACAAAATCTCAATCTGTAACAGCTACTCGGCAAAATCCGTCCCTCGTGTTACAGATTTAGACAAACGGGGGCCGGCTGCCGGAAAATCTCGATCTGTAACACCTAGCCGCCCAAATCGGGTCTAGATGTTACAGATCGAGATTTTGTTTGAGAGGCCGAGAATTGAACCGAAAACACGGTCCCGGAATAACAAAAAAGCTCGCCGGCTAGGCCGACGAGCTGCAAGTTCTTGGTCGCGGGGGCAGGATTTGAACCTACGACCTCCGGGTTATGAGCCCGGCGAGCTACCAGACTGCTCCACCCCGCAATGTCTGGGCGCCTCATGTGCGCAAGAAAGAATATTACGCGGGAGTTCGGTAAACGGCAAGGAAAATCTCGTAGAGCATAATTCCTTCATATTTAAACCCCTCAGACCCTATCACCGTAAACGAATCGCAGCCGAGCGCCGTCGACGGCACGTATACAATGGTGCGCGTCCTTTTATGCCAACACCGGGAGTAGACATGCTGCTCGCTATCGATATGGGAAATACGCAGACGGCCATGGGCCTGTTTGACGGAGACGAGCTGGTGCAGTCGTGGCGTATGCCCACCGACCGCTCCTATACCGCCGACGAGATCCACGTGCGCCTGATGGGTTTCTTTAAGATGTACGGCCTCTCGCTCGATGTGGTTGACGCGATCGCCTTTGCGGGCGTGGTGCCGCAGCTCTCGCGCGAGTGGCACGCCGTGGCCGACCGCATTGCCGCAGACGCCATCGTCATCGGGCCGCAGACGGCCGCCGTGACCAAGCTGCGCGCGGCGCGCCCCCAGGCCGTGGGCGCCGACCGCGTCGCCAACGCCGTTGCGGCCGAGACTTTCTACGGCGCGCCGGCAATCGTGGTGGACTTTGGCACCGCGACCAATATCGACGTCATCGATGAGGACGGTTATTACATTGGTGGGGCGATCGCGCCGGGCATCCGCATCTCCATGGACGCGCTTGCCACCCGAGCCGCCAAGCTCGCCAGCGTGCCGCTCGAGGCGCCCGAGCACGCCATCGGTCGCGATACCGAGGAGTGCATTAAGGTCGGCGCCGTGGTGGGCGCTGCCGCCATGGCCGAGGGCCTGGTCGCGCGCATGAAGCGCGAGCTGGGCCGCGACGATGCCACCGTTATCGCCACGGGCGGTCTCGCCGGCATTGTCGCCGATTCGACCGACGCCTTCGACGTGGTCGACGGCCAACTCACCATCAAGGGCATCTGCGAAATCTACCGCCGCATGCAGGAGCTGGGGTAGAGTAAACGCCAGGTCGCAGCAACCAGCCGCCAATCCTATTCCTCAAAATCGAAAATTTTTCAGTTTTGAGGAATAGGATTTTTTGCTAAGCCTCGCCGCACAACCACCTCGCCAGGTCCACGATCTGCACCCCATCGCGATCCGTGGCCTCGTGATGCGTGCGGGCAAGAATCATCTTGGGATACGCATCGCCAATGCTCAGGAGCGGCGAAATCTCCCTCTCGAACGTCTTATCCGAGCTGATATCGTCGCTCACCTGAATGTAGAGTTTCTCGCTTCGCCTGATTGCTACAAAATCAATTTCCTTTTTGTAGAGCACGCCGACGTACACCTCGTATCCGCGGCGCAGCAACTCAATAGCCACCATGTTCTCGTACACACGACCCCAATCCATGTCGCGTGTTCCAAGCAGGGCGTATTTAAATGCATGGTCCGCCAGATAATACTTCTCACCGCTCTTAAGGTATTTCTTGCCGCGAATGTCATATCGGCGCACCTTATAGAAGGCGAACGCGTCGCACAGGTACCCCATGTACGTGCCGACCGTCTTGTTCGTAATCTTGAGCCCGTCCGCATTCAAAACGTCCGTTATATTGCGGGCCGACGTAATGTTGGAGACATTGTCCATCATGTAATCGGCAATGCGCAGCAAGGCCGATTCGTTTCTCACGTTATGCCGTTGAACGATATCTCTCACAATGAGTGTCTTAAAGACGTTGGAGAGATATTGATAACGCTGCTCCTGCAACGGATAAGGGTAGGAGCCGGACATGCCACCGGTCCTCGCGTACTCGTCGAAATCGCGGTCGACCTCGCCTTCGTCGCCGTAAGAACGGTATTCCTCAAACGAGAAGGGGAACACCTCGATCTCGAACGTGCGCCCCGTAAAGAGCGTCGACAGATCGCTCGACAGCAAAAAGGCGTTCGATCCGGTAATGAAAATGTCGTATTGCTCGGACGCGTGGAGACCGTTAATCGCGCGCTCGAAGCCGTCGCACATCTGAACCTCGTCGATAAGCAGGAAGTTTTGCTTGCCGGGCGCCCGACGCTCTTTTACGTAGGCAAGTAGCGCATGGTATTCGAGCAGGCCCTCGAATTCATCGAGGTTGTAATTGATATGGATGATATTCGAATCGGGCAGGTTGGCCTCTACGTAGTCGCGAAGGGCCTCGAGCAATTTCGATTTTCCACTACGGCGAATGCCCGTGATGACCTTGATATCCGGCACGCCGATAAGGCTCGTCAACGTGTCCATATACGACGTCCTATTGATGAGTTTCATTGGCGGCCTCCCTGCGGTCTTTCGTTGCTATTCCTCTAAATTGAAATTTTTTCAGTTTTGAGGAATAGGCTCTGCATCGAATATACCTCGCAAAGGGTCGAGCCATCCTAATCCTATTCCTCAAAATCGAAAATTTTTCAGTTTTGAGGAATAGGATTAGGTCAGCCGTTCTTCAGCCACGCGAAAAGCCCTCCCCGGCGCCAGGCCGAGGAGGGCTTTGTTGTCACGGCTATCTGTGCGAGCGGACCCGCGCTACAGGCCGCGGATTCGTACGGCCTCGGGCGGGAACTCCTGCTCGCCGGCGTCGGTCTTGATGGTCGCGCGGCCCCAGATGTCCAGGCCCGCAAACACGCCCACCGCGAGCGGCAGGCCGTTGGGCGACACCGCCGCGACCTGACGGCCCAGCAGCGGCACCATGTCAAAGTACTCGCCCAGCACCGGAGCCAGCGGGCCGGCAGCGCCCTGTGGTGTGTTGGCGGCAACCGCCCAGGTGCCCACGCGGACCAGCACGGCGGCGGCCAATGCCTCGATCAGCGCCTCATCTGCCATATCCACGCCAAGCTCACCCAGCGCCGCACGCTCAACATCCACCGTCACCGCGGCAAACATACCCGCGGCACCGGCACCACCGTTGACGGCAACACGCGCGAGCGACGTCTCAAACGCAGGCGCACCGCACACGATGTCACTCGGCCACTGGATACCCACCTTACCGGCAAGGCCCAGGCCCGGCGTCGATGCCGTGCCCACGAGCGCGTCCATCATGCCCATCGCGGCCACAAACGGCAGGCCGTGGAAGGCGTGCATATTCACATCGGGGCGCACGACCAGCGAAAACGTCAGCGACGCATCGCCCGCACTCCACGCGCACCAGCCCGCGGACACGCCCTCGCGACCCGCGTCGCGCGCGGCATCGAGCTCGGTGCCAGCGGCAACAGCATTCATCTCAATCATCTACATACGCCCCAATTCGCCCACGATATGGCCCACGCGGTCCTCGGGCTCCTTGACCTCGACGCCGTTGTAGCGGAAGAACCGCGCCGGATCGTGCATCAGGTCCTCGAGCGGTACCAGCACAAAGTCGCGCTCGCCAATGAGCGGATGCGGCAGGCGCAGCTTTTTGCCGCCGTGGGTCTCGCCGTCCATCCACAGCAGGTCCAAGTCGATGGTGCGCGGGCCGTTGGCCTTGGCCTTTTTGGAACGGTCGCGGCCCAGCTCGGCCTCGATCTTCATAAGCTCGTCGAGCAACACCAGCGGCGCCAGCTCGGTCTTAATCTCGATGACGGCGTTAGCGAACGCGTCCTGGCGCGTCTCGTAGGCCGGCTCGCTCTCGTAGATGCGAGAACAGTTGGACACGCAGGTGAGCGGAATCTCGGCGATCATGTCGCGCGCGGCGCGGATGTTGTCACAGCGATGCCCCAGGTTGGAGCCCACGGCCACAAACGCACGGCGCGGCTGCGGCTTGGCGACGGCCCAGTAACCGTTCAGAAACTGCGCAAAGCCGGCGACGTCGTGCACGCGCACGATGTTGGCGCCGGCCTGGATGGCACCCAGGCACACGCCAAACGTGGCGGCATCGCGCGCGGCGGCCTCGGTCACACCCGAGACGGCACCCACAAAGCGCTTGCGCGACACGGCGCACATGAGCGGATAGCCCAGCGATGCCATCTTGGCGGTCTCGCGCTGGATGACGATGTCCTCGTTGGCCGACTTGCCAAACCCCGGGCCGGGATCGATGCAGATGCGGTCGCGCGACACGCCGGCATGGATGAGCGTGCGTGCCTGGTCGGAAAGGAAGCCCATAACACGGCGCATGATGGGCGCCGAATCGGGCAGGGTGAAGCGACGGAGCTGTGAGGTGGGCACATACGCCTCCTCGCGGCGGGCGCTACGGCGCATCATGGCGGCCAGGTGGTCGTTGGGTTCCGGTGTTGCCTCGGCGGGTGCAGGCGTGGCCTCGGGCGCGGCGGCGTCAGAGGCAGGCGCGGCCTGCTCGACGACCTCCTGCTCGGTTGCGGGTTCGGGCGCGGGCTCCGGCTCGCCAAACGGAAGCGAGGGCTGCACCACGCCACCCGGAAGCTTGGCCTCCGCCTTGGGTTCGCCCAGCAACTTGCCGCGACGGCGGCGAGCCGGCTTCTCGGCCTCGCGCGCGGCCTCAGCAGCCGCCTCGCGCGCCTTCTCGGCAACAAACGCCGCGGCCGAGGTATCGAGCTGCACCGTCGCGTGCGTGCGGGCGGGAGCAGCGACCTCGCCGGCATGCATCACGATGACGCCGCAAGTGCTCGTCTTAACAAACTCGACCATCTTGGGGTCGGTGAAGCCCGTCACATCGTTGACGATCGAGGCGCCGCAGCGCACGGCCGCCTTGGCAACCGCCACATGACGCGTGTCGATCGAGACGATGGCGCCCTCCTTGGCCAGTGCGCGCACCACGGGCAGCACGCGGCGGGCCTCCTCGTCGGGGTTGACCGGGGTAAAGCCGGGACGCGTGGACTCGCCGCCCACATCGATAATGTCGGCACCGGCGTCGAGCATCGCCAAGCCGTACTCAATCGCGGCATCCGGGTCGAAGTGCTCGCCGCCATCGCTAAACGAATCGGGCGTCACGTTGAGGACGCCCATGATGCGCGGACGGTCAAAGCTGAGCTCGTACTTTCCGCACCGCCATGTCTTGCTGTCGTTCGCCATGAACATCCTCCTAAAATGCCCGCGCCGCCGCGCTCGGGCGCTGGCGGCGGGGTCGCTTTGCAATCAGTCTTTCTATTGTATCCGCGCGCGCGGGCTAGAACGCAAACGCGGCCGCGATGTCGCAAGAAATCAGCAGGTCGGCATTTGCGTCCTGATCGGTAGGCGCCAGATTGCAAATGGCCAGCGTATCGCCGGTAAAGTAGTGCGTGAGGCCCGCCGCCGGATACACCACGAGCGAGGTCCCGCCCACGATGAGGGCATCGGCCGCGGCGATGGCGGCAACGGCGCCGGTGAGCACGCGCTCGTCGAGCGGCTCCTCGTAGAGCACCACATCGGGCTTGATGCGCCCGCCGCACGCGGGGCACACGGGCACGCCCTCGGCGTCCTCGTGCTCGCGGGCGCAGATCCACTCGGCGCTGTAGACCGTGCCACACGTCTGGCAAATGTTGCGATGGACCGAGCCGTGCAGCTCGAACACGCGCCGCGAGCCGGCCATCTGATGCAAGCCGTCGATGTTTTGCGTCACCACAGCATCAAGCTTGCCGGCGCGCTCCAGCTCGGCCAGCTTGGTGTGGCAGCGGTTGGGCTTAGCGTTAAGCGCGATCATCTTGGTGCGGTAAAAGTCGAAGAACTCCGCCGGATGTGTCTCGTAAAAGCTGTGCGACAGCATGGTCTCGGGCGGATAGGCAAACTGCTGGTGATACAGGCCGTCCACGCTGCGAAAATCGGGAATGCCGCTTGCCGTGGAAACACCAGCGCCGCCAAAGAACACCACGCGCTCGTGGGTATTGAACAGCTCCGCCAGCGCGGCGGAGGCCTGCTTGGGATCTGTTATCGCTTGCGTCATGTTTGTCCTCCGTCCATGTTGGTCGGGCAGCGTCGGGCGACATCCCGACATGCGGCCTTTGGGTCAGCACGTGCGGAGCCCGCTCCGCTCTAGTTGCGTTAATCTTAAGCCTGCCAACCCCGTCGAAAGGACACCATGCCTCAGACTTACACTTTCGCCTCGTGGAACGTTAACGGCCTGCGCGCCGTGCTCAAAAAGGACCCGAGCTTTATTCAGATTGCACAGGACCTCGATGTCGATATCCTAGCGCTGCAGGAAACCAAGCTGCAGGAGGGCCAGGTGCAAGTCGACCTGCCCGGCTATCACCAAACCTGGAGCTACGCCGAGCGCAAGGGCTACTCGGGCACCGCGGTCTTTAGCCGCAAGGAACCACTGCGCGTGCTGCGCGCCGACGCACTGCTACCCTACGCCGGCGAGGGCGAGGCGGCCGCACTCGTCACCCAAGCCGTAACCGAGGGCCGCGTCTGCGCGCTGGAGTTCGACAAGTTCTGGTTTGTGGATGTCTACACTCCCAACGCCCAAAATGAGCTCGCGCGCATCGATGTGCGCATGGCCTGGGACGATGCCTACCGCGGCTTTTTGAACGCGCTCGAGCGCGAGACCGGCAAACCCATCGTGACCTGCGGCGACTTTAACGTGGCGCACGAGGAGATCGACCTTAAGAACCCCAAGTCCAACCGCGGCAACGCGGGCTTTTCGGACGAGGAGCGCGGCAAGTTCACCGAGCTACTCAACGCCGGCTTTACCGATACATGGCGCACGGCAAACCCCGACGTCGAGGGCGTCTACAGCTGGTGGAGCTATCGCTTTAATGCCCGCAAGAACAACGCCGGCTGGCGCATCGACTACTTCCTGGTAAGCGACGCAATCGCCGACAACGTACGCGACACCGGCATCCGCGGCGACATCTTTGGCAGCGACCACTGCCCCGTCACCCTTACGTTGGAGCTCTAACTCCAGCTGCCCCCGGAGACGAAGGAAAACGGATCATTTTGGGCCTCGTGAGGGTGTCCGCGTGACCCATCCGCCACGAAACACGCCCATCTACTACGTTTAAGCCACCACCCTCAACCACAGCGAACAACGCAAAAAGAAAACCGCAGGTAAAAAGCCTGCGGTTTTTCATAAAACGCGGTCATGGTCGGGGGTATCAAGCTAAACGTAGTAGATGGGCCAGTTTCGTGGCAAGCGCCGTCAACTGATTCCCTGGGGACATCTGGGGACGGAAGAAAATGGATCAATTTGGATCTCTGAGGGCCACGATGCCCGTCATATCAGCCGGCCATTTCAAAACTATGCCGGTTTACGGGGCTGAATCGCGAACCCCCAACCATACGCAATTCCGAGATAACAAAACCGCAGGTGAACGGCTTGCTCTATTTCGAAAAAGCCGGCATGGTCTGCCTGCGCCAATCTAGCCCCGTAAACCGGCATAGTTTTGAAATGGCACTTCGGCAGTATTGATTCCCGCCCCGGCGAACCAGCCCTACAGCCCGTATTTCACGACGACACGGTTAATGCGACGGCGCCAAGGCTTGTACAAGGCGGCCAAAAACACGCAGGTCGCAAGGCCGTGCGTAATATCGAACGGCACTGCCGTGGCAAGACGCGCCACGGCACCCGCCCAAGTGAGCGGCTGTACAAAACCAATGATGTCATACGCGTTGATCACGACGCCATAGAGCAGGCCCGACGCAAAGCCGTACGCCAGCAGTGCTGGCATGCGCACGGTGCCGTCGGCGCGATCGAACGCACCCGCATGCGCCAGCGCGCCGCCAACATAGCCAACCAGCCCCCAGGCATACATCTGCCACGGCGTCCACATGCCCTGTCCAAAAAAGAAATTGCTGGTCAGCGCCGCCAGCGCGCCAACCATAAAACCATTGCGGCGACCAAGCGTCGCCCCCGCGATAATGGCGATGGCACTCACCGGTTTAAAGTCGGGAATGGGACCGAACAAGATGCGCCCCGCCGCGGCCAGCGCCGCCAGCACCAGCGTGGGCATGATCTGGCGCAGGCCCGGGCGCGACGCCTCGTAACCCGCAAAGAACAGCGCAAGCACCAGTGCCACCACGACAAGCATGGCAAGCGCCGCCTGCTCAATACCTGCCAGCAACGCCGCAGCCATCACGGCTGGCACCGCCAGCAGCAGCGGGATCTCCAGTTTTGCAAGCAAGCGCGAGAAACGACAGTCCGTCATCCCATCACGCCCTATAGAACACGTTGTCGGCAAAGAAGTCGGCCGGGGACTCCACGCAGGCAATCTCGCCGTCAAACATCATGGCGACGTCGTCGGCTACCTGCTCGGCAAAGTCCAGGTCGTGCGTCGCCATGACGACGGTGCCGCCAGCCTGCGCATGGTCGCGCAGGGCGCGGGCGATGATGCGGCGGCTGGCCAGGTCCAAACCCTTGGTGGGCTCATCGAGCAATAGCAGTTCGGGGCCGATCAACAGCAGCTTTGCCAACGCAAGCAGCTGGCGCTGTCCGCCCGAGAGGTCGTAGGGGTGGCGCGTCTCCAGGCCGTCCAATCCCAGTTGCGCCGCACGCTCCCGCGCCATATCCTCGCCGTACCCGCAGGTCGAAGCCCATTCCATCAGCTCGTCGCGCACCGTCTCGGCAACCAACAACGCCTTGGGATTCTGAGGCAGCAGCGCCGCCGATGCCGCCCCACGCACCATGCGCCCACGCTGCAGCTTGGCGGTCTTCGCCAGCACCGAAAGCATTGTCGACTTGCCGCAGCCGTTACCGCCAACAACCGCATGCACCGCGCCAGCCGAAAACGACGCATCGAGCCCGCGCAGCACCCAACCGCCCGCGCGATCGTAGCGAAACCAGCTCCCTGCCAGGGTGGTAGCCGACCCAGCGTGCATTTTTTGGAGTATTCTGCTTCCATCCGTGCGCGGGAAGGCTTCCGAGCCGTTCTTGAGCGACGTTTGCGCCACAAATTCGGACGATTTGTCCAATTCCGAACTTTTTTTCGCGCTCGATGCGTCCACGGGCGACTCCAGAGAGCCCAAACTGTCCTCACGCCTGCTGAATACTCCTGTTTTTGCACATCGGATGGCACCCCACCCCAACATGTCATCGGAAAACAGCGATTCTCGGCGTCCCAAAGAAGCCATATCCGCCACCTCGCGCACGCGGCCGCCCTCAATCCGGTACGCACACGTCGCATACTCGAGCATCGGCCGCGGCTGATGCGTCGCCACAACAACCGTGCAGCCCAGCTCGCGGTTCACGCGAAACAGCGCGTGCAGGAAATTCTTCTCCGCGACCGGATCAAGCTGAGACGTGGGCTCGTCGAGCAGCAGCACGCGCGGGCGTAGCGTCAGAACGGCCGCCAACGACAGCAACTGTTTGCGACCACCCGAAAGCGTGTCAGTATCGCGGTGAAGCCAATCCTCCAGCCCAAAGAAATAGCTGGTCTCAGCTACGCGACGGCGCATCTCGTCGCGCGACACACCCAGATTCTCTAGGCCAAACGCCATCTCGTGCCACACGGTTTCGCACACGATCTGGTTCTCGGGATCCTGAAACACGTAGCCCACGCGCTCCGCAGACGCGCGCACGTCCATGTCGGCAACGTCTTCGCCCAGCACACGCAGCTCGCCGGCGAGCTCGCCCGCCGGCGCTATCTCGGGCTTGAGCAGCGACAGCAGCGTCGACTTGCCCGAACCGGTACCGCCAACAAGCAACGCAAGCGCACCTTGGGAAACACGCCAATCAAGTCCCTCGAGCACCGGTGCCTCGGCCCCGGGATAGGCAAAACTAAGGCCTCGCACCTCAATCGCCGGCGCGGGCGAGCCATATGCCACACCCGCCGCCGAGCTCCTATCAAACCGAGCCATCAGCCAAACCTCTTCTCATCAATCGCATGCAACGCGCAAGGCAGCACCATCCAGGCAGCGTACACGACATAGCCCGGCCACGGCGCCGGCACCGAGAGCTGCGGATAAAACGAATACTGCGTCGTCGCGGTCCACGCCACTGCCGCCGTGGCCACGCCAAACAACGCAAGCCCAACCAGCGCGGCAATGTCGCTGCGCCCCAGTCGATACCTCGCATACGTCGTACGACGCGTCGCGGCACCCCACCCGCGCGAGCGCATCGCGTCCGCACGCTCCAGCGAATCTTCCATGCCCCAGCCCATCAACACGCTCGACGCCCGCAGGCGCGAGCGCACGGGGTCGGCCGGCGCGCGGCCCGGCACGTCAATCGCATCTTGCACCGCCAGTACCGTGCGGCCGCGGCGCAAAAACTGCGGGATAAGCCGCATGCACATCGAGATCATGAGCGCAATCACCGGTGCGGCATTGCCCAGCAGCGCGAGCACCTTGTCGTATTCGAGCATCGACGCCGCCGCCTCAAACCACAGCACGCTCGCCACAAACAA
>CAKUGX010000009.1 GCA_934654765.1 uncultured Collinsella sp.
GTGGCCTATTACCGTCTGCTACGTGATGGGTTCCCGCTAACCGCGACGGACAGCAAGCTGCAAGAGGCCATGAGCCAGTTTGGCATTACGACCGCTATGGTTACCGTGGGCACCTTTGCGCTGTTCTGGGGACTTTCGGGCATACTTATCAAGCTGCTGCAGAGCCTGCGCAGTGTCTATTGGCGCGGCCTCAACATGTTTACTGTGCGCCAGCTTGCGGCCAAGGTCAACACGGTGTGCTTTTCGATGGGCGTCATCGCGATGATTCTGTTCCTCGCCATCACCTCGGTGACCTGCGGTATGTCGATTGCCAACGTGATGAACGAAAACCTGGAGCGCTATAACCCTGTTGACGTGTCTCAGACGTACATCTATTACACGCCCGAAACGCTCGACTACTACAAGGAGTATGTCAATCCGTCTGAGGCCGATCGCATGGTGCTGGCGGATGCAACGGTCGATTTGTACGCTGCATGGCATGGCGAGCGCAAGTCGGCGGACAACAACGACGAGACCGGCAAGAAGGTCAATATCGCCGATGTTGCCGGTGAGCATGTGCAGATCGATTCGTATCTGAGCTACCCGCTTGGCGGCTCGGGTCCCTCGGTAGTGGCGGGTGAGATGTGCAAGGCCATGGGCAAAAAGCTTCCCAAGGCGCTCGAGGGAAGCAACGCCGATGCGATGGGTCTGTTTGTGACGCCGGCGAGCCAGTACAACAAACTGCGCCAGATGATGGGCGAGGAGCCGGTGAGCATTGGCCGCGACCAGTATCTGCTCACGTGTGATATGGGCGGTGAGCTGGGCGACCAGTACACCAAATACATGGCCGGCGGCCATACCCTCACCTTGGGCGGGCATGAGCTCAAGCCCGCAACCGATAAGTCGGACGAGGACACGGCGGCCATCGCCAACTCGGCGATGGGCAGCAATCCCGGTACCGTGGTCGTAGCCGATGAGCTGCTGTCCCAGCTTAATCTGCAGCCGTATGCCAGTAATCTGCTCGTTAATTACAAACAGGGTATGGATACGACCGAGGCAGACGAGAGCATTAAATACACCTTGCTCGACAATCTGCTCGTTGACGGCAAGAAGCCGGGGTCGTGGGGAGTCTTCATCACGCGTTCCGAGATGTACACGCAAGCAGCGCAGATGAACGGCATGATTAGCTATCTGGCCATCTACATTGGCTTTGTACTGGTCGTTGCGTGCGCGGCAATCCTATCGATCCAGCAGCTCTCTAATGTGGCCGACGGCAGCCGCAGCTATCGTGTGCTGGCACAGATCGGCTGTGACGACCGCCAGATTCGCCATTCGGTGATGGCGCAGCAAGCGGTATTCTTCCTGTTCCCGCTGACAGTGGGCCTGGCGCACTCCTTTGTGGCGCTCAAGGTGATCATTGAGCTGGTGAGCGTGTTCGGCAACATGAGCATCGCCGGTACCGTGGGCCTCACCTGTGCAATCTTCCTGGCGGCCTATGGTGGTTACTTCCTAGTGACCTACCTCATGAGCACCGGCATGGTACGAGCCGCCATCGCCACCCGTTACAGCGAGTAACAAGCCGGTAAAACCGTCGCAAAATCAGAGGCGTATGACCGCCGCGAAGGGACCAGGGCCCTTTCGCGGCGGTATTTTGCCTATCCGGTGCGTCTCGGATGCAAGTGAGTAGACTTTTTTGAACTTGCCGAGCACATCACGACAAATGATCGATAAAACCGCAGGTCAGGGCTGTGGCGTTTTAGGGCGTGCTTGGCCTCCTGCAAAAAGCCTACTCACTTAGTTTTTCTGCTAGAAGACCGCCACGAGGGAAAACCGCTCTCTCGCGGAGGTTGGCGTTTCCCCAGATAAAACCAGCCAAAATAAACCTGTCCCTTTTTGGCAGGTTTAGCGTTTCCAGAAGTGGAGGATGAGGGTTGTGCGGTTTTGCTGCTCGGTTTTGACCAGGATGTTATGGATGTGGGTTTTGACGGTGCCCACGGCAAGGAATAGCTCGTCAGCGATCTCTTGGTTCGACTTGCCCAGTACGACCAGGCGCATGACCTCGGTTTCGCGGTTGGAGAGCTTGTAGGCGTTGCGATAGAAGGGCATCTGCTCTTCGATGTGTCGATCAAGATCGCTGACGTTCTTTTCCTCGGGCGCTTCTTGCATGCGAATCGAAAGCACGTGATAGGCGTAGATAATCAGCAGGATGGCAAAGTAGCAAGCGAAGACGTTCTCGCTAAAGTTGCGCTCGGACAGGTACAACTGCAGCCAAGAGGGCGCCAGGCTCATGGGGACTACGAGAATGTTGTAGAAGTCCTCGGCAACGATGCAGCCAACCAGAATGGCGCCGATAATCAGGTGCTTCTTCTGGTTGTTAACACGTGCCTTCAGCTCAACCTTTGTACTCTTGTGAGCCGTCCAAAAGATATACAGTCCCACAAAGATGAGGAACACCTGACGCATGGTGTAGTAAAGCCACTGGTGCATGGGGCCATAGGGGACGGCAACGATAATCAACAGCTCGCTTACCAAGAACGTTGCGACGGGAATGACGAACAGCTTCTTAGAATGCTTGTCGAGCAGGTCCATGGCAATCAGCCAAATAAAAGCCTGTGAAGCGGTCGCCACAAGGGTCCGCAGCACAGGCATGGTAATTGAGTAATAGTCGCTGGCCGGAAAACTCTGGTTTTGCAACGTGTATTCAAAAAAGAAGATCTCGGTCATCTCGATGGCATAGCAAATAAAAACGCCGCTGCCATAGATAAAGAAGCGTCGACGGGACGAGGCGTAGGCGGCAAGCGAAAGCACCGCCGTCACAATACAGATAACGAGTATCGCTAGGGTGTAGAAGAACATGAGCGTGTTCATCTGTCGCCGTCCCATCTCATCTGATCTTTGGATAAGCTCCGTAAACCCTACGGATATACCGCCCTCAACCGTATGTCCCGTTGCGGATTAGAGGACGTGATACAGGATACCCGTATACCGTTCACGGTTCTAGATAGTAAACCCCCTGCAAACTCTCTACCTGCGGGTTTATATTGGTTTAGAGGGGATGTAACTCCGTGAACGGTCTTTAATCCCGAATAAACTAGGTAAAAATTGCATACGGGTGAATGATGGTGTTGTCAACACGAGGCGTGATGTACGAGCGCCTCATAGTAATAGTCGGCAAGACCGGCGGAAAGGAAATCGACATGGCACTGCCTAAGGATTTCATCGACACCAACGACTTCACCAAAGAGCAGATCATGGCCATCGAGGATCTTGGTCTGGCAATGAAGAAGGCCATCAAGGTTGACGGTTATTATCCGCACCTGCTCCGCAACCAGAGCCTTGGCATGATCTTCCAGCAGGTCTCCACCCGCACCCGTCTTTCCTTCGAGACCGCTATGACCGACCTCGGCGGCCATGCTCAGTTCTATGGCCCTGGCACCATCCAGCTCGGCGGCCACGAGTCCCTGGGCGACACCGCTCGCGTCATGGGCTCGCTGCTCGACATCATGATGGCTCGCGTTGACCGTCACAAGGACGTCGTCGGCCTCGCCGAGGGCTCCGCTGTACCCGTCATCAACGGTATGTCCGAGTTCAACCATCCCACGCAGGAGATGGGCGACCTCATGACCATGCTCGAGAACCTCCCCGAGGGTAAGAAGATCGAGGATTGCACCCTGGCCTTCATCGGCGACGCCACCCAGGTCTGCGTCTCCCTCATGTTCATCGCCTCCAAGGTCGGCATGAAATTTGTCCAGTTTGGACCTAAGGGCCACCAGATTCCCGACGGCGGCCTGCATGTTGGCACCGTCGAGGAGCGCGCCGAGTTCGGCAAGCAGATGATGGCCATCGCCGAGGAGAACTGCAAGGTTTCCGGCGGCTCCGTCGTCATCTCCGATGACATCGAGTGCATCAAGGGTGCCGACTTCATCTACACCGACGTGTGGTATGGCCTGTACGACGAGGAGGTCTCGGGCGAGAACTACATGGACGTGTTCTATCCCAAGTATCAGGTCACCATGGACATGATGAACTTCGCCGGCCCCAACTCCAAGTTCATGCACTGCCTGCCGGCCACCCGCAACGAGGAGGTCGTCGACGAGGTCATGGACGATCCCGAGCGCTCCCTGTGCTGGGTCGAGGCCGAGAACCGCAAGCACTCCATCCGTGCTCTCCTTGCCGCTCTGGGCAAGCGTACCCCGCTCAACGACGAGGGTGTCGAGTACTCCGCCAAGGCTGAGCTCCACGCCGCTCTCGAGGCTCTCGAGCAGCTCTAGGCCCCAAGGCTTCTAAAAGCACGTTTGCGGGCGGCGGATGCTCGTCTCCTGTCGCCCGCTCACCGAGGCCTGAGCGATTGCCTTAGTGCCTTGGGCCTCGGATCTGTCCAAGACTGAGCGAAGGAGCTCATCATGAGCGACGGAAAGAAAAAGCTTTCCTTCTTGACGGTCATTTCGACCATCATCTGCGTCGTCTTCGTCTGCGAGGCCGCCGCGCCTGCTGCTGCCATTGGCAACCAGCAGTTCTTCTGGTGGATCTTCCTGATCCTGACCTTCCTGCTCCCGTATGGCATGGTTGTCGCCGAGCTCGGCACCACCTATGACGGCGAGGGCGGCATTTACGACTGGGTACGCGATGGTCTGGGCGACAAGTGGGGCGCCCGCATTTCGTACTACTACTGGGTTAACTACCCGCTGTGGATTGCCTCGCTGGCAACCATGTTCCCCGACATTTTGGGCATGGTCTTTGGCGTCGAGTTCAATCTGATCGCCAAGATGGGTATCGATCTTGCCTTTGTGTGGATTGTTTACCTCATGGGTCGCTCCAAAGCGGCCGACTCCGAGTGGGTCCTCAACGGTGGCGCCATCATCAAGGTCGCCGTTGCCGTTATCGTCGGTGCTCTGGGCATTTGGTACGCCATGGAGAACGGTTTTGCGAACGACATGTCCGCTGCCACCTTCCTGCCCGAGCTCACCAACACCAACGCTCTCGGTTACCTGTCGATCATCATCTTTAACTTCATGGGCTTCGAGGTCATCTGCACCATGACCGACGACATGGCCGATCCCGCTCGCGATATCCCCAAGGCCATCATCGTCGGTGGCCTGTCCATCGCCGTGATCTACCTGTTCGCCGGCTTTGGCATCGGTGCCGCCGTGCCGGCCGATTCTATCGACCCCGACTACGGCATGATTTTTGCAGTCCAGACCATGGTGGGCGACTCCATGATCTTCAAGGTCATCTGCATCGCCTTCCTGATCACCCTGTTCGCCAACATGGCTGCTTGGTCCTTCGGCGTCAACTCCGTCGCTCGATATGCTGCCGAGCACGGCAACATGCCCAAGATCTTCGCCTCGATGATCTCGGATGACGACATGCCCAACGGCGCCAACCTGGTCAACGCCATCGTTGCCTCCCTGGTGCTGTGCCTGCAGCTGGTTCCCATCGACGCCATCTCCAACGGTGTCTTCTGGATGCTCTTCGGCACCTCCGTCGTCTTCCTGCTGCTGACCTACATCCCGATGTTCCCGGCGTTCCTCAACCTTCGCAAGAACGACCCCGACCGTGAGCGCATCTTCACGTTCCCGTTCAAGGGCGCCATGATGAAGGTCATGCTGGCCATCCCCTGCATCGAGCTGGTCCTGGCTATCGTTGCGACGCTGATTCCGTTCTCCGCCGCCGAAATTGCCGACAAGGTTCCGATGATCGTTATCTTCATCGTGCTTTTGCTCATTGGCGAGGTCTTCCGCGTCGTCAGCGCCAAGGGCCGCGAGACCGAGTACAAGGGTCTCACCCCCGAGTTGGCTGCTCAGCGTCTCGCTGAGGAGGCTGCCGAGGCCGAGGAGAACTAGAGCCCCCGGTTCTGGGGCTCCAACCCTCCTCGCGTACCACGCGCGCTTCGTCGGGCTTGTCGCTCCCGACTCCGGGCACTCTAGCCTCTTCGGAGGCGTGCCCAAGCGACAGGTTTGCTAACCATTCCCCCGGGGTGGGTGTGAGCGATAGCTCCGGTAACCACCGCCCACCCCAATCTCTCTTCCGTATCCTTCGTGCGTTTTGTCTCCGCGCACTTGGTTACGTCGTCGCTTGCCGGTGCGATTCCGTGAAAACCGGCACCGGGCGCCCCGACCTTTGCCGGGGAACGGGCGCCTACCATCTCTTGGTTTTAGGCTGCGGGTAACCCGCCCGCAGCAAGCGATCGTTCGATTTGGAGGAAATCTTATGCGTACGATCACCGAGTCCGAGTCCACCCCCAAGGCCGACGGCTTCTTTATGCCCGCTGAGTTCGCCCCGCAGGATCGCGTGTGGATGGGCTGGCCCCACCGCACCGACACCTGGGCCCACGGCGCCAAGCCGGCCCAGAAGCAGTATGCCGCCATCGCCCGCGCCATCTCCGAGTTCACCCCGGTCTATATGTGCGCCAACCAGGTCGACTACGCCAACTGCAAGGCCGTCTTCGAGAACGACGAGAACGTCACCGTTATCGAGATGACCACCGACGACGCTTGGTTCCGCGACACCGCCGCCACCTACGTCATCAACGGCAAGGGCGAGAAGCGCGCCAACCACTGGCACTTCAACGCCTACGGCGGTCTCGTCGACGGCCTCTATTTCCCGTGGGACAAGGACGAGCAGATCGCCCTCAAGATGGCCGAGCTCTCCGGCTGCCGCCGCTACCGTCCCGATGACATGATCCTCGAGGGTGGCTCCATCACCGTCGACGGCGAGGGCACCCTTGTCGTGACCGACCAGTGCCTGCTTTCCCCGGGCCGCACCTGCTCTGCAGTGCTCGAGGAGGAAGAGGATCCCGAGTCCATCTGGCCCAAGTTCAAGAAGAAGTTTGAGCCCTGGAGCGAGGAGCTTCGCGCCTATATGGACGAGCACCTCAAGGATTACCTGGGTGTCGAGAAGGTCATCTGGGTCAAGGAGGGCATCGACCCCGAGGAGACCAACGGCCACATCGACGACGTCGCCACGTTCATCGCTCCGGGCGTCATGGCCTGCATCTGGACAGACGATCCCGAGTATCCGTTCTACGAGCAGTGCCACGCCGCCTACGAGACCCTCTCCAACGCCGTTGACGCCAAGGGCCGCAAGATGAAGGTCTACAAGCTCTGCATGCCCGTGAACCCGCTGTTCATGGACCAGGCCTCCTGCGACACCATCGACGCCGACGAGAACGCCGAGCCGCGCGTCCCCGACGAGCCGCTGATCGCCTCCTACATGAACTACCTCGTGACCAACCACGGCGTTATCGTCCCGCAGTACGGCGACGAGAACGACCAGCTGGCCGTTGACACGCTCCAGAAGATCTACGACGAGGTCTGGGGCGAGGGCGTCTACAAATGCGTCGGCGTTCAGTCCGAGCAGGTCGTCTTCGGCGGCGGAAATATCCACTGCATTACGCAGCAGGAGCCGTCCGCGTAATTGTCTGGCTTCCTGAGGCACGGCACCTTCCCGTTCATTCGTCGCTTGCGTACCAAAGTACGCGGCGCTCCTCTTTCACGGGAATCTGCCGCACCTCAGAAACCCAGCCGATCAATCGGACAGTCGGTGAATCGCACCGTGACCATCTCGGGGCATTGATGGTCTGGTCACTTGATGTCTTGGTCGGCTGGGTTTTTCTTTGGGCACTCCGTTGCCTCCACTTCGGAGTGCCCGCCTCTTTGATTGAGTACGCGTCTGATCTGGGATTTATTGCGGGTTAGGCCAATTGTTCGCTTGAATTTCCCAGGTCAGACGCGTATTCAATTGCTGATAGTTTCCGGTTGCGAGCGCGACCGGTTTGATCGGAGTATCTATGTACCAGCGTATCGTTATCTACACGCGCCTGTTCCGCGAGCGTTGGTCCAACAATTGCACCCTCTCTTCTCTTTGGGATGGCACCTGTACCGGTGACGCGGCCTGCAACCCTACCTTGGGCTGCGCCTTCGGTGCAGATGCCATCCTTTTTGCTGTAGGGGGAGCGTGCCGTGGCAGGTAAAAAGTTCTCCCTGTTCGAGGTCATCCTCTCGGTTATCTGCGTTGTCTTTACCATCGAGGCGGCCGCTCCGGCATCTGCCATGGGTAACGTGCAGTTCTTCTGGTGGATTTTCCTCATCATTACGTTTTTGCTTCCCTATGGCCTGGTGGTGGCCGAGCTCGGTACGGCGTTCGATTCCGAGGGCGGCCTGTACGATTGGGTTCGCCTGGGCTTGGGCGACCGTTGGGGCGCCCGCTGCTCCTGGTGCTATTGGGTCAACTTTCCACTGTGGGTAGCAAGTATCGCCTGCATGTTTCCCAGTGTCATCAATGCGGTATGGGGCATCGAATTTTCGCTTGGGGTCCGAATTGCCATCGAGCTTGCCTTTGTGTGGGGCGTCACGGTCATGGCAATGCAGCCGGTGGCCGAGGCCGATTGGGTCATGGATGGCGGCGCCGTCATCAAGGTGCTCATTACCGCCGTGGTGGGAATCGTCGGCATCTGGTTTGCCTGCAACAACGGCTTTGCCAACGATATGTCGCTCAAGACTTTCATTCCAGATCTGGGCGACACCAATTCATTGACATACCTATCGATCATCCTATTCAACTTTATGGGCTTTGAGGTGGTCGCGACCTTTGCCAGCACGATGAAAAACCCGTCGCGCGATATCCCCAAGGCGGTTACCGCCGGTGGCGTTGCCATCGCGGCGATCTACATTATCTGTGGCATCGGTATTGGAGCCGCGGTTCCCACCGAGCAGCTTTCACTCGATTCGGGCATTGTGGACGCGGTTGCCGCCATGGTGGGGCGCGCTCGCCCGCTGACGATGGTCGTGGGCATGGCCTTTTTGGTGACGCTGTTCGCCAACATGATCTGCTGGAGTTTTGGCGTCAACAACGTGGCGAGCTATGCCGCGCGCCATGGTAACATGCCGCGCCCCTTTGCGCTGGTGTCCAAGAAGACCGGCATGCCTAATGGCTCGGCACTCATTAACGGTTGTTTTGCCAGCTTGGTGCTGCTACTTCAGATTCCGCTGGGCGAAGGTTCCGACGTCTTTTGGGTCTTCTTCTCGATGAACGTCGTCTTTCTGCTCATGAGCTATATCCCGATGTTCCCGGCGTTTTGGCGCCTGCGTAAATACGACGACCGCCCGCGGGTGTTTCGCGCGCCCTTCGAGGGCAAGGTGCTTGCGGTAGCGCTTGCGGTGCCGGTGGTAGAACTCGTGCTTTCGATTGTTGCGACAATCGTGCCGCTTAACAGCTCGCCCGCCGAGATGTCAAAGTTGCCGATCCTCTTGGGTGTGGTGATCGGCGTGTTGCTGGGCGAGGTTTCGCGCCTCATATCGCGCCGCGGCCGCAGTGTCGACAATCCCGGCGTCGGTGCAAGGGAGTCAGGTTACTTTGCATCAAAATAGTAGCGCCGCGAGTTGCACGGCGCTTGATGCATCTTGGATTACTGTTCGCGGTGCTCGGGATCAGAAGCGAGCTTAGGCGCAAAGTAGGGGACGTGGCCCAGGTAAGGGCAGCTGTCCGTGCGTTCGTCGACAACACAGGGGATATCGTCGTAGGTGAGTGAGTCGCTCAGGCGGGCGATGGCCTTGGCTGCAGGAGCGACGAGCATCTTGAGCGGTGCGATAGGCGCCATGGCATCTCCTTTTCTTCATGCGACCCGTGTTTTGGCGTGAATGTATACGCCGCAAGTCTAGCATCCCGCCGCGGAGAGCTTCAAACCACCACAAAGGTGATGAGCAGATGCAAGTGAGTAGACTTTTTTGAACTTACCGAGCACATCGCAACAAATACTCAATAAAACCGCAGGTCAGAGCTGTGGCGTTTTGGGGCGTGCTTGGTCTCCTACAAAAAGCCTACTCACTTGGTTTTTTTGCTAGAAGACCGCCGCGATGGAAGGCAGCTCCCTCGTGGCGGCAGACATTTGCCCAGATAAAACCTGCCAAAATAAACCTGTCTACTCTTTGAGCCAGAGCCGACAATAATTCAAATGGCGAAATCAAAGGGTGTTCTCCGTATGGAGGGCGCTCTTTTTATCGCGGGATGTTTTGCGTGGCAGTCATGAGGCCCAGGCGGTTGCTGACGCCGAGCTTGCGATAGAGGGCGTTGACATGCTTTTTTACGGTCGACTCCGAGATATAGAGCTCCTCGGCCATTTCGCGGTTGGTCTTGCCGGCAAGCATCATCTTGAGCACCTCTGCCTCGCGGGGGAGGACTTCGAGCTCGCTGATGAGCGCCTCTAAGGGGTTCTCGCAAGCTTGCTGTGCGGTGCTCTGCGCAAGGATCCCGTACAGGCGCAGGCTCAGGTGCCGCGCGAGCTGGCGCAGGGCTTCGAGCTCTTCGTCCGAAAAATCCCCCGCTTCTCGTGCGCGAAACAGCGTGAGCGACCCCAGGGATGTGCCCCCGTGCGCGAGCGTGGCAGTGCAGCCATAGTAGATGCCGAGCGGCTTCATCCACTCCTGATAGATGGGCGTTGCGTTGCGGCGCTCGACATCCACGAGGTCCAGGTCGCGATAAACATGCACGTTGTGAACGTCAAAGCTCCAAAGGGTGTAGTCAAAGGCGGCATAGCGTTCGTAGTAGCTCTCGAGCTGGTCTTCTGTCATGCCACGGGCAACGGGGCTTACGAATTCTGTCTGTCCGTGTGTGCCGGCGCGTGCGATATCAAACATCGAGGCCCGGTGCGATATTACCTGATTAACCCTATCAAGAAGCCCGGCTTGAAGCGTGGCGAAGTCGCCGCAGCCATGAATCCATAAGGCGCATTCGTTGAGGGCGGACCAGCGGTTCCCGTGGATCTCATCGGGGTTAAAGCGGGTATGCGTGGTATTGGTCATGGATGTCCTTTCATGCGGCTTTGTCAGTATGACACGTCTCGCGCGCCACTAGAACTTTAGGTCAGTGAACGGGGTCCTTTTGGGTGGCGAAAGGGTCCCCTAGGCCCATTGAGAGTGGGCTTCCGGAGCCGCACAATGGGGCCGTCATCACAAAGGGTCGTCCATATCGTTAGGAGCCAACATGAAGACCATTTACGAGAGCGAGTCTACGCCAAAGAAGGACGGATTCTACATGCCCGGCGAGTACGAGGAGCAGGAGCGCACCTGGATTTTGTGGCCGCATCGTTCGGATGTGTGGCGCTGCGGTGCCAAGCCGGCGCAAAAGGTCTTTACCGAGATTATTAAGACCGTTGCGCGCTTCCAACCCATCACCGTTGGTGTCAATGCCGAGGATTTCCCTGCGGTGTGCGAGATTTTCGATGGCGTTGAGAACGTGCGCGTTATCCACATGGAGTACAACGACAGCTGGATTCGCGACCCCGGCCCGGCGTTCCTTGTTAATGACAATGGTGAGGTTGCTCTTTCGCACTTCCACTTTAATGCTTACGGCGGTTTCATTGACGGCCTGTATTTCCCGTGGGACAAGGACGCTTCCATTGGCCTGCAGGTGGCACAGCTTGAGCAGGTTAACCGCTATCGTCCCGAGGATTACATCCTCGAGGGCGGCTCGTTTAACTGCGACGGACAGGGCACCGTGGTGACCACCGAGATGTGCCTGCTCAATGAGGACCGCAACCCCCAGTACACCAAGGAGCAGATCGAGGAGAAGCTTGCCGAGTACCTGGGCATCGAGAAGGTCATTTGGATCAAGGACGGCATCGACCCGTTTGAGACCAACGGGCACGTGGACGATGTTGCATGCTTTAGTGCGCCCGGCGAGGTCTGCTGCATGTGGACCGACGATCCCAACCATAAGTTCTACAAGGAGTGCCAGGAGGCCTTCAAGACGCTCTCCGAGGCGACCGATGCCAAGGGCCGCAAGCTCAAGATCCACAAGGTGATTATGCCTGCGACCTCGGTATATATGACCGAAGAGGAGGCCAGCACGATTGACCCCGTCGAGGGCGTGCTGCCGCGTACCCCCGAGGACGCTTTCGAGCCGAGCTACCTCAACTTCCTGCCCATCAACGGGGCGGTGCTGGTGCCACAGTTCGGCGATCCCAATGACGCCCAGGCGCTCAAGGATATCCAGGCTGCTTATCCGGACCGTGAAGTCATCGGTATCATGACTCGCGAGGTTATCTACGGCGGCGGCAACATCCACTGCATCACCCAGCAGCAGCCCAAGGCGCGCTGCAAGTAGAGGCGGTTGCAGGCACGCGGGGTAGTGTCGATATGACCTGGGGCCCGCTGGCGCACACGCTGGCGGGCCCTTTTGCGTGCGGCGGGCAGCGTTGCACGCGGGCACTCGGGTCTAAGCGAGGGTACCAGGGGCCTTGCTTATCGTCGATAGTTGGTCTAGAATCGTCGATAGTCGATGATAGGGGGTAGCATGCAGCTTGTTGAAAGTGAGACCGTGGAGTTCAAGTGCACATTTACCCCTAAGCTGCTCAAAGCTGTGGTGGCGTTTGCCAATTCGAATGGCGGTACCTTGTATATCGGAATCGACGATTTTGGCAGCATCGTCGGCGTGGACGATATCGATGCCACCATGCTTCAATGCTCTAATGCAATAACCGATGGCGTGTATCCCGACGTTTCTGAAATCACGACGGTCTCCGCATTGGACATCGATGGCACAGCGTTGGTGAAAATCGAGGTGGAAGCGGGTCCTCACAAGCCGTACTGCCTGTGCTCGAAGGGATTTGTTCCCGCCGGGGTATATCGGCGCCTAGGTCCTGCCAACGTGCCCATCGAGATGCCCCAGATCCGCTCGATGATCAAGCGCACCGACGGCGATTATTTTGAGACCGCGCGCTCTCATGAACAGAGCTTGACGTTTTTTGAAGCCGAGCGGGTCTTTAGGCGCGCGGAGATTACGTTTGACCAAACCTCTCAAAAGAATCTCGGCCTTATCGATGAGCTGGGCTTTTACACCAATTTGGCACTGCTGGTCTCTGACCAAAACCCCTTTGCAGTCCGCGCTGGCCTCTTCAACGACGATGCGTATACCGAGTTTATCGACCGTCAGGATGGCGAGGGCTCGATCTTCAGGCAGATAGAGGATATCGAACGGTTCCTCAATATATCGAACGCAACGCGTATGTACTTTGTGCCGGGAAGGCTCGATCGCATAGATAAGGACGACTATCCCCGCGAGGCTGTTCGAGAGGGAATTCTGAACCTGTTTATCCATCGCGACTACGAATCTTCGGTGGCGTCTCTTATCAAGATGAGCCGTACGGCGCTTGAATTTACCAATGCGGGAGGGCCGCAGCACATCAGCGTCGAGGAGGCGCTTGCGGGCGGCTCGGACGCTCGGAATCCAAAGCTGCAACTGCTCTTTTTGCGTCTGGGAATGGTTGAGGCGTTTGGAACGGGCCTCAAGGGGATCCGTGCGCTCTATGAGGCAGAAGGGTTGGAACCCGAGGTCTGCGCCTACCCTGCAATGTTTAGGTTGTCGCTGCCCAACGTCAACGCCGTGCGCAATTCCTATCTGACGCCTCGTGGCAATAGCGGTCCCAACTTGCGTGGGGATTACAGCGATTATGAGCAGCTCGAGCGGGAAGGGGCGCTGCCGCCCGATGTTTCGCAGGCGTTTGCATCCGTGCGAGCGCAGCGAGAGGGGCACGTGTCGATGAATGGCGACTGCGGCCACGAGGTGCGTGCCAAGCTCGTGGAGGAGCTTGGCTTTGATGTTGCGTGCAAGGCGTCCGCGATGCTACAGGATGTCTCGGACGAGCGACGTGGTGGATACGCTCGCACCTTGATTCGCTTTGCCCTTGAGCGGCCCCGCGGTTTTACGCGCCAGGATGCTTCGGACGCTCTGGGAACTGGGCGCGACGTGACGCTGCGGGTTATCAACGGTTTGCTTGAGGAAGGCGCACTCGTTAAAGAGGGGCGCGCTCGGGCGACGAGATATCGCGCTGTCGGGCAGGTTTAGGGACGGGCGGTCCGGCCCCCTGGGTTATTCCTGGGCAGAGGCCAAGGGCCGGGTGCCCGGCTCGCCTTGATTGAAGGGGTACTTAGAGCGTGCCTCCGTACATATAGACGATAAATCCGTCGCCGGTGTCCTGGCTGTGATCCTCCAAGATGCGCTTCATGTTGAGGTGCTCGTAGAACTGCCAATCGGAGTTGCAGTCGCTCATCAGGAAGAATTTGGTGCACCCGGCTTTGGCGAGTTCGGCGCGCGCAAGGTCGATGAGCGCACGGCCGAGCCCCTTGCCCTGCCATTCGGGCACGATGATGATCAGGTTGAGCTGGCCCTGGGCATATTCGTTGCCCGTGGCGGCAAAGCGGTCGGCTGTTGCCTTCTCGCGGCTATCGCCAAAGAGCGAGCCTTCGAGCTTGGCATCGGCGGTCTTTGCCATCTCGGCTGCCTGGGCGAACATCTCGTTGTAGCAGGGCTCCCACGTGGGATTGGTGCGTGGTTTGCCGTCTTCGAAGATGCCGATGCAGCAAGCGGCGATGATGCGGCCTTCAGCTTCGGCAACGAGCGCGATGGGGGAGCGCTGCAGCTGCATGGCGATGTTAAAGCGCGCACAGAAATCGGCGGCTTCGACGTCGCCTCGGTTGCGCAACGCGTTGCACCACAGCTGGTTGTAGATGGCGGCGATGCCGGCCAGGTCATCGAGCGTGGCGGCGCGCAGGGTTACGTTGTCAAGGCTCATGGAGGCTCCTTCCAAGTTGGGTCAGGCCACTTTTGAGTGTGACATGGCCGCAGGGCGCCCGCATCAATCATTCGGCAGACGACCCCCGATCCCACGGGGGCGGAGGGCTCCAAGAGGGAATGAGAGTGGATTATCGGACGCCCGCTCGACGAGAGTGGATAATCTTCCACTTTCGCCCGAAAAGCAGGCCAAAAACGGGAGATTATCCACTCTCATTCTGGGTAGTCGTTGGGGACGTTCTTAAACGACCAGTCATTAAAGAACACCCAATGACTATCCCAAGGAATATCCCAGACTGCCGGCAGAAAAGGAACGTCCCTAACTGCCGCATCCGGAGCAAGACAACGCCGCAGGTAGAGGACGGACAGACACTATGACCCAATCCGAGGGCACGGAAACGACAGGAGCCTCCACTCGTGACCGCGGGTCGAGGCTGCGACAATGTTGTTGAAGTGCCAGAGGCGCAGCCGCACCGCAACGAGGTTGGGAGGCTCCCGTGCCTAGATATTCTACCGCCTTCGGAATGGACGTACACCTCAGGTCCACGACCGTCTGCGCGCTCGACGCGGAGACGGGCGAGGCCGTGACGAGGAGGTTCCGGGGCAACCCGTGGGGCGAGGTCGCGGAGTGGATGTCGGGCTTCCCCGGCCCGTCGCTCGCCGCCTACGAGAGCGGCTACCCCGGCTTCGCCCCGCAGAGGGAGCTCTCCGGGCTCGGCGTCGACTGCGTCGTCGCGGCCGTCTCCAAGGTCCCGAGGTCGGCGGCCGACCTCTCGTCCAAGAACGACCGCAACGACGCGGCCAGGATGGCCAAGGCGATACTGTCGCACGACGTCACCCCGGTATGGGTGCCGTCCCCCGAGATCGAGGGGCTCAGGGACCTCGCCGCAGCCCACGACGCGGCGACCGCCAGGCTCGCGGCGGCGAAGCAGCGGCTCCTGGCGTTCCTCGCCCGCCGGGGCTACGTCTACGGCGGCACGACGCCCGCCGGCAACCCCCGGAAGTACTGGACGTACGCCTTCCTCAGGTGGCTCGACCAGGTGCGGCCCGCCGACGACGGCGGCATCCGGGCGCTCGCGGCGCTGAGGAACGAGGTCGAGGCGGCGGCCGAGGCGCGCGACGACCTCCTCGCCGAGTACAGGGCCGCCGTCGCGGCGGGCCCCCTCTCGGCCGAGGTCGAGGCGCTCCAGTCGATCAAGGGGTGCGGGTTCGCGCTCGCCGCCGCCTTCGCGTCCGAGGTCGGCGACTTCTCGAGGTTCCGCTCCGGCAGGCAGGTGACGGCCTACTTCGGCCTCGCCCCGAAGCAGAGGTCGAGCGCGGACTCCGTGCGCCTCGGCGGGATCAGCGGGGCCGGCAACGCGCTCGTCAGGAGGCTGGCGGTCGAGGGGTCCTGGTGCTACGCCCAGGCCGGCCACCAGCCGAAGCTGATGCCCAAGGGCTCCGGCGTCCCCCTCGAGATAAGGATGCACGGGAGGAAGGGGGCCGAGCGCCTGCTCCGGCGACGCGAGGAGATGCTCGGGAGGGGCATGCCCCAGGCTAAGGCGAACGCGGCCACCGCGACCGAGCTCGTGAGGTGGCTGTGGACCCTCGGCATGATGTGCCGGGAGGGCGCGGAATAGACATAAGCCCCCGTCCCGGCGAGCCGGGCAGCCTTCGGGGACACCCCCGTTCTCGCTGTGCGCGCGGCGGTCGCCGCATTCGCGTCGACAGACTTGGGGAACCCCCGCCGAAGGAGAGGATTGCGGGCCGCCGGAGCGGTATCCGCGGATATGAGACTGAGCCGAAGGCGTCGACGACATGCCGGGGGCGGACCGGGACGGGTTCAACGGCAGGCCCCGCCGACCGATTGCAAGCGGTCGGCGGGGCCATTGTGGCTCTTGACAGCGGATTGGGTCATATGAGCGAGCGAGCCGCATTTGCACCAAGGTGACGTGAAACGAAAGGGCGCTGACCTTCTGGTCGCGCCCTTGAAGTTGAACGTCAGATTGTCTCAAATGCGGCCCGCGCAGCGTCGACTCGTTACGCGGTTTGGTAAAACCGCGTAACTAAACCCGCTCCGCGATCTCGTGGATGAGGTAGTCGGTCTTTTCCCAGCCCAGGCAGGGGTCGGTGATCGACTTGCCAAAGACGCCGCCATCGACTGGCTGATTGCCATCCTCCAGGTAGGACTCGATCATAAAGCCCTTGACCAGCTTGGAGATGGACTCGTTGCGGCGGCAGCTGTCGAGCACCTCCTTGCAGATGCGGTACTGCTCCAGCGGGCGCTTGCCCGAGTTGTCGTGGTTGCAGTCGATGACCGCCGCCGGGTTGGCGTAGCCGGCATGCTCGGTATAGCGCTCGGCCAGGCGCTCCAGGTGCTCGTAGTGGTAGTTGGGGTAGGTGCGACCGTCGAGACCGATGTAGCCACGCATGACGGCGTGTGCGAGCGGGTTGCCGTCGCACTCAACCTCCCAGTTGCGGAAGATGAAGCTTTGATGTGCCTGGGCGGCGTAGATGGAGTTAAGCATGACGGTGGTGGAACCGGCGGTGGGGTTTTTCATGCCGACGGGCACCGAAATGCCGCTCGACACCAGGCGATGCTCCTGGTTTTCGACCGAGCGCGCGCCCACGGCAACGTAGCTCAGCAGGTCGACGAGGTACTGGTAGTTGGACGGGTAGAGCATCTCGTCGGCGGTAAAGAAACCGGTCTCCTCGATGACGCGCAGGTGCATGTGGCGGATGGCCTTGACGCCTTCGAGCAGGTCATCGGGCGCCTCGGGGTCGGGGTTGTGCAGCAGGCCTTTGTAGCCAGTGCCCTTGGTGCGCGGCTTGTTGGTGTAGACGCGCGGAATGATGATGAGTTTGTCCTTGACCTCTTCGGCGACCTTGGCCAGTCGGTTCATGTACTCAAGCACCGAGTCCTCGCGGTCGGCAGAGCACGGGCCGATGATGAGCGCTTTGCGTGCGTCCTCGCCGGTAAAGACCTTGGCGACCTCGGCGTCGAATGCCTGCTTTTTGGCGGTAAGCTCGGCGGAAAGCGGCATTTCCTCGCGGATCTCCATGGGGATCGGCAACCTGCGCTTGAATTCCATGGCCATATGGGGCCTCCTTTATCAATTAACGGCAACAATTGGCGAATTCTCGAATGCTCGGCATTATCCGCTGTCGCACGCTAAAGTGCAAGCGAAACCTGCCGAAAAGGGACAGGTTTATTTTGGTTGGTTTTATCTGGGGAAATGCCGGCGCTTGCCGGAAGGGGAGGGCCAGCGTACGGCACGCTGGCGCAAGTTGGATCTTCTGCGGCATGCCCTGTGGACAAAAAACGGCAAATATGAGTACTGTTGCTAGCATAGTATCATATCGATCTTACAAGATAATAGACACAACAGTAAATATGTTCATTAACGTTGGCATACAGAAGCATGCTACCGGGCATTTTGATCAATTTGAAGGCATATCTAGGCCGCAAAGAGGTCGTTTGGGGCAGTTTTGGCTGTTACTAAAAAGGTGACAGTACTCATATTTGCCATTTTTTGTCCACGGGGCCTTGAGGGAGGCCGTTAATCAGGTCCCGGGGGAGGCGGTTCGAGGGCCGCAGAACAAAAAACGGGGGCACAGTTCATTCTGCGCCCCCGTTTTTGGGTATTGCGGTTGTTTGCCGCCGGTTTTACGCCGCCTCGTCGAATTGCGAGTTGTACAGGTCGGCGTAGAAGCCGCCCTGGGCGAGCAGTTCGTCGTGCGTGCCCTTCTCGACGATATCGCCGTCGCGAATCACCAGGATCACGTCGGCGTTTCGAATCGTGGATAGGCGATGCGCAATGACAAAGCTCGTGCGGCCCTGCATCAGCGCGTCCATGGCGCGCTGGATGAGCTCCTCGGTGCGGGTATCAACGTTGGAGGTCGCCTCGTCCAGAATCAGCGCCGGGCGGTCAGCCAAAATGGCGCGCGCAATGGTCACGAGCTGGCGCTGACCCTGCGACAGGTTGGTGCCCTCCTCGTTAATCATAAAGTCGTAGCCGCCGGCGAGCGTATGGATAAAGTGGTCGCAGCGGGCGGCGCGTGCAGCGGCCTCGACTTCGGCGTCGGTCGCATCGGGGCGTCCGTAGCGGATGTTCTCGCGGATCGTGCCGTTAAACAGCCAGGTATCCTGCAGCACCATGGCAAACTCGCCGCGCAGCGCCGCGCGGTCCCAATCGCGCACGTCAATACCCTCGACGCGCAGCGAACCGCCGTCCACATCGTAGAAGCGCTGTAGCAGCTTGATGAGCGTGGTCTTGCCGGCGCCGGTGGGGCCGACGATGGCAATGGTCTGGCCGGGCTTAGCCTCGCAGCTAAAATCGTGGATGATGGTCTTGTCGGGCGTGTAGCCAAACTTAACGTGGTCGAACTCCACGTGACCGGGACGCGCCTCGGGGATCTGCGCGTCGGCCTTCTGCTCCTCCTCGGGCGCGGCCAGGAACTCAAATACGCGCTCGGTAGCAGCAGCCATCGACTGCATCGTGTTGCTCACGTTGCCCAGCTGCTGCACGGGTTGCGTAAAGTTGCGCACGTACTGGATGAAGCTCTGGATGTCGCCGGGCGTGGCGTTTCCGGTCAGCGCGAGCTGCGCGCCCACCACGACAACGCCCACGTAGCCCATGTTGCCCACCAGACTCATGAGCGGCATCATCAGGCCCGACAGGAACTGCGAGCGCCAGCCACTGATAAACAGGCGGTCGTTTTGGCGGTCGAACTCCTTGATCGAGGCCTCGGCGCGGTCGAACACCTGAATGACGTTCTGGCCGGCAAAGTCCTCTTCGATAATGCCGTTGACGGTGCCCAGGACCTGCTGCTGCTCGCGGAAGTACGGCTGCGAGAAGTGAATCATCACGGCCAGGATAATCGCGGCGGCCGGCAGCGTGAGCACGGTGACGCCGGTGAGCGGCAGGCTGATCGACAGCATCATGACAAGCACGCCGATAATCTGCGTGACGGACGTAATAAGCTGCGTCACACTCTGGTTGAGGGACTGACCGAGCGTATCGACATCGTTGGTAATGCGGCTGAGTACGTCACCCTTGCTGTGATCGTTGAAGTAGCTCATCGGCACGACAGCGATCTTGGCGGCGATCTCCTTGCGCATGCGGTAGCAGATCTTCTGCGTGACGCCGGTCATGAGCCAACCCTGAATCAGGCTGCAGGCAGAGCTCGCCAGGTACAGGCAGAGCAAAAAGCCAAGCGTCTTGGCGATCCAGTCAAAGTCGACATCGCCGGTGCCGTTGACCTTGGCGACCAGGCCCTCGAACAGCTTGGTCGTAACCTGGCCGAGCACCTTAGGTCCTACAATATTAAAGATGACCGAGCACACGGCGAAGGCGACGGCGGCGAACACGGCAATCTTGTGCTGCCCGATATAGCCGAGCAGCTGCCTCATGGTGCCCTTAAAGTCCTTGGCCTTTTCGCCGCGGCCCATGCCGCCCATGCGGCCCATGGGTCCACGCTGACGGGTGGGCTTGGGAATCTGAGTCTTGGTCTCGTCTGCCATTAGCGCTCGCCTCCTTCCATAACGGCTGCAATTTCTTCTTGGGTAAGCCCCAACTCCTCGGCGGAAAGCTGCGACTGCGCGATCTCCAGATACGCCGGGCAGCCATGCAGCAGTTCCTCGTGCGTGCCCGTGCCTACCACGTGACCGTCGTCGAGCACGATGATCTGGTCGGCGTGCATGATGGTCGCGATGCGCTGAGCCACGACCACGAGTGCGGCGTCGGTGACGTTTTTGGCGAGCTCCTCGCGCAGACGCGCGTCGGTCTTGTAGTCGAGCGCGCTAAACGAGTCGTCGAACACCACGACCTCGGGTTTTTTGGCCAAAGCGCGGGCGATGGCAAGGCGCTGGCGCTGGCCGCCCGAAACATTGGAGCCGCCCTGGCTGATGGGAGAGTCGTAGCCACCTTCGCGCTCGGCGATAAAGTCCTCGGCCTGGGCGATGCGCGCGGCCTCGTGCATGTCCTCGTCGCTCACCGTGTCACCGGCAAACTTAAGGTTGCTCTCGACGGTGCCCGAGAACAGGCGTCCCTGCTGCGGGATATAGCCAATGCGGTGGCGCAGTTCGGAGAGCGTCATGTCGCGCACGTCGACGCCGTCGAGCGAAATGCTTCCGCCCGTGACGTCGTACAGACGCGGAATCAGCTGCACGAGCGTGGACTTACCCGAGCCTGTGGAGCCGATAATGCCGAGCATCTGGCCGGCGTGTGTGGTGAAGTTCACGCCGCTGATCACGTCAGCACGGGCATCGGGGTACTGGAAGCTCACGTCCCGGAAGCAGAGCTCGCCGCGCGGCGCGTTGGCTGCAGGCAGCTTGGGCGAGACGGGGTCGTTGATACTGGTGGGGCAGCTGATGACCTCCTCCACGCGCTCGGCGGCAACCTCGGCGCGGGGCAGGATGACCGAAACCATGGTAAGGATCATAAATGCCATGACAATCTGCATGGTGTAGGAGATAAACGCCATCATGTTGCCGACCTGCATCACGCCGTCGGACACGCCCTGCGCGCCAAACCAGACAATGAGCACGGTGACGCAGTTCATGACGAGCATCATGAGCGGCATCATAAAGCTCATGGCGCGGTTGGTGTAGAGCTGCGTGGTCATCAGGTCGAGCGATGCCTTGTCAAAGCGCTCGAGCTCGTGCTCCTCGCGGTTGAACGAGCGGATGGGCATCAGGCCGTCGAGCAGCTCGCGGGCGGTAAGGTTCACGCGGTCCACAAAGCTCTGCATCTTTTTGAACTTGGGCATGGTAAGACCCATGAGCACGCCGACGACGGCCGAGACCGCGATGATAGCGACGGCGATGGTCCACTCCAGGCCGGTGTGGTTGGCCAGAACGCGCATGACGGCGACGATGCCCATAACAGGGGCCATAAGGCACATGCGGATAAACAGGGTCGCAGCCATCTGAATCTGCTGGATATCGTTGGTACAGCGGGTGATGAGCGAGGCCTGGCTAAACTTGCCCACTTCGGCAGGGGAGAAGTGCATAACCTTGTTGAAGGTCTCGCGGCGCAGGTCGCGGGCGATGGAGCAGGCGGTGCGCGATGCCACGGCGCCGGTCAGGATGGTGGCGACGAGCGACACCAGGCACAGGCCGAACATCGTGGTCGCCATGTGGCCCAGGTAGGCGTTCTGCACGTCGGCGGGGTCGATGCCCTGCGCCTTGTACTCGTCCTGCACGTAGGTCACGGCGCGCTGAGTCACGATGGAGCCCGACATGGAGCCCATCTTGTCTGCCATTTGGTTGGCGCCCTCGACGAGCTTGCTTTGGTCTACCAGACCGCCCTCGACACCCAGGCGCAGGCTCTTCATGGTGATCTTACCGCCGTCGGCATCAATCTGCTTTTGCATGTTCTGCGCCGCTACGGCCTTCTGCTGCATCTCGGCGAGCTGCTCGGGCGTCATCGCCGCCATCTGCTCGGGGGTGGGCATGGCCTGGGCAGCGTTGCTGTCTTTCTCGCTGAACGAGCCCATTATGTCGCCCATAGAGTCGGCGTCAATGCCCTGGTTGAGCGAAAGAACGACAGTCTCGGGCAGGCTCATAATGTCGGCAATCTTGCCTCCATCGGCACGCTCTTCCTCGGTGCCCTTGTACGTTCGAATGTCGTTTTTGTCAGCCTTGCTAAACACGGCCTCCACAGCCTTGGCGTCCTTGGCGCTCATAAAGAGTTCGAGGTCGTCGAGCGATTCGGCGCGGATGGTGTCGGGCACGGGCGAAGCGATGCCTCCCTGCTGCACGCCTACGTCGACAATGTCGCTCATATAGGTGGGCAGCGCCAGGTCGGCGTTACAGCTGATTACGATGAGCACGATAGCCGCAAGCAGCGCCAGCACATGCTTCTTAAAGAGCTTGAGAATCCTCACTCGGCATCCCTCCTTTCTTGGTTGTGGTCAATGATCTGGTTGGTGCGTCGAAGCAGGCGCACCAGCTCGTTGGTATCTGCTTCGCCGAGCTGCTCAAGGAATGCCGCAGCGCGGTCCTCGAACTCTCGACGCTTGATTTCAAGATCCTGACGACCCTTTTCGGTCACGGTCACATGTACGCGACGGCGGTCGGTCTTTGAGTGCTCGCGTTCGACCCAACCCTTGGCCTCGAGAACGCGCAGGATATTGGCGATGCGGGCGCTCGAGACCCATGCCTTGTCGGCAAGTTCGCTCGGCGTGAGCGAGCCGCCGGCGAGCAAAAGGGCGCGCATAACGGCCATCTCGCCGCTCAAAGCCTGGTCCGTAAAGCGCGAAACGCGCTGGTGCAGGCTGCCAAACTCGAGAAAGAGCTGGCGTCCAAGCTCGTGGAAATCAGTACCTTCCACTGAAAACCCCTAACACTAGAAACTATTTTCGGTGAAAAATGATACCCCTACACGTGCGCCATAATCGATAGATTTCTAGGCATGTCCCAAAAATCTACCGCGCGACGAGGCCGTATAAAGAGCGCATAAAGACTTAAAGACGTTCAATTACTGAAACGTTTCAAAGAACTATCATGCACGCGGTTAGGCGAGGGGTTGTCACCACCATGACGACTGGGACTCATTTATCGCCACGTGCGATGCTCCAACTTCCCGCAAGGAGACACCAAAATAAAGGGGGTTGGAGTCATGGCATTTGACTTCACGGGTAAAACCGCGATCGTTACCGGCGGCACTCAGGGCATTGGCCTCGAGATCGCCAAGGGCATCGTGGAGGGCGGCGGACACGTCGCGCTCATCGCAAGGAACGCCGCTAAGGGCGAGGCCGCAGTGGCCGAACTCGGCGAGGGCAACAAGTTCTATCAGCTCGATGTCGCCGATGCACCCAAGGCGCGCGAGACTGTCGAGCAGATTTTCGCCGATCTGCCTCAGACCAACATTCTGATCAACTGCGCCGGCGTCATCAGCACCAAGAAGTTCGACGAGATTGACGACACCGAGTGGCGCCGCACCATCGACATCAACCTCAACGGCACCTTTACCATGATGAATGCCGTGTACCCGCACTTTAAGGCGGCCCACGCCGGCACCATCGTCAACGTGAGCTCCGTGGCCGGCAAGATCGGCGGCGGCCTGCTTGGCACCGCAGCGTATGCCAGCTCCAAGGCCGGCGTCAACGGTCTGACCAAGGCGGTTGCCAAGGAGGGCGGCAAGTTCGGCATCCGCTGCAACGCTGTGTGCCCGTCGCTCACGCTTACCGACATGACCTCGATTCTTTCGGACGAAAACTCCCAGCGCATCATCAACGGTATTCCTCTAGGCCGTGCCGCCCAGGCAAGCGAGCCTGCACAGATGGTGCTGTTCTTCGCTTCCGACCTCGCCAGCTTCGTGAACGGCGAGATCGGCGACTGCGACGGCGGTATCGTCCTGGACGGGTAATACCCAGCGGTAATAGTTCGGCGGCGGCCCCTGCGACTCGAGGCCGTCGCCTTCTTTCTGATGTAGCCGCGTGCGACAACAACCCGCACGCATCAAAAGGAGATATATATGAGTGATTCAACCGCGGTGGAGGCGCCGGCGGCAAAGGAGCCGTTCTTTAAGATGTCCTCCATCCCGGGTGCCAATATTTTGGTGCCGCTTTTGCTGGGCTGCCTGCTCAACACGCTGTTCCCCGACCTGTTCAAAACGCTCGGCAGCTTTACGCTTGGCATGACCCAGCAGGGTGCAAGCCCGCTCGTGGGTGCCTTCTTGCTCATCGTCGGCACGACGATTTCGTTTAAGAGCGCCCCTGCCGCTGCTGCCCGCGGCGCCATCATCATCGCCATTAAGCAGATCGTGGTCATCGCCGTATCTCTGCTCATTCTCTACGTGTTCAACGACAACCTGTTTGGCATCTCGGCCATGGTGATGCTGGCTGCGTGCACGGGTGCCAACAACGCCATGTACGCTGGTTTGATGGGCACCATGGGTAACGAGGCCGAGCGCGGTGCTGTTGCCATCACTACGCTGGTCGTCGGCCCTCCGGTCACGATGATCGTCCTCGGTGCTGCCGGTCAGGCTCCCATCGGCTGGTCGCTTGTGGGCGCCATCCTGCCGATCGTCGTCGGCATTATCCTGGGCAACTTGTTCCCCAGCTTTAAAAAGATGATGGCTCCGGCGCTATCCGCCATCATCGTGCTCGTCTTCTTTGCCATGGGTTCGACCATGACTTTTGGCCAGCTCATCAATGGTGGTCTCCCCGGCATCTTGCTTGGCGTGATCTGCTCGGTGGTCTTTGCCATCCCCGTTATCGCGGTCGACAAGCTTACCGGTGGCACGGGTGTCGCAGGCGCGGCAATCTCCAGCTGCGCTGGCGCCAATGTTGCCACGCCTGCTGCCATGGCAAGCGTCAACGAGGCCATGTACGGCGGCGCGGTGCTCGCGACGGCCACGGCACAGGTTGCTGCCTGCGCTATCGTGACTGCCATCCTCACCCCGCTGGTTACCAGCTGGTGCTACAAGCATTTTGAGGGTAAGCAGAGCAGCAAAAAAGCCGCGACCGACAAGGCTGCCGCTGCCGCGTAACACCACGCGCGACAACTCAACGCTCACAACAAGCCAATACTTCAGGGCGGCCACGGGGGATATTCCTTCGTGGCCGCCCTGCCGTCGCCAGAGTCTCTGAGTCACTTTACCCTGCTAAAGCTGGCATAACAGCTAGAGCGACAGGCGTATAAAGGCAAGGGGAAATATCAGACAATTCGGTGAACGGTATCTGCCCGCGCTCGCATTTCCTGCGGATTTGTCAAAAACGCTCTTATGCTATAAAAAAAGAAACATATAACAGCCCAGATGGAGAGGGTGGCTATGTTATCCTTCTCAGACGGGTGAAATCTTGGGTTTTGGGTTGCAGCGCCAAGGTGGACAAACGTTTTTCCCGCACTAACGTGTGGTGAAGAACGGAAGAAGCCGGTCGTGCAAGCCGAACATTCAAGAATTCAATAAGCAGCGGTGTGAGAGAGCGCCGCATTACACGTAACTAGGAGCGTGGTTACACAATGCAGGAGGCATGGGAAGGCTTCAAGGAAGGCATCTGGACGGGAGAGGTTGACGTCCGAGACTTCATCCAGAAGAACTACACCCCCTACGAGGGCGACGAGTCGTTCCTCGCCGGCCCGACCGAGCGTACCAAGGAGCTGTGGAGCGAGGTTCTCGACCTGCTGCTCAAGGAGCGCGAGCAGGGCGGCGTCCTCGATATGGACACCAAGACCGTCACGGGTATCGTGAGCCACCCCGCTGGCTACATCGATAACGCCCACCGCGAGAAGGAGACCATCGTCGGCCTCCAGACCGACAAGCCGCTCAAGCGCGCTCTGCACGTCAACGGCGGTATCCGCATCGCTTGCCAGGCTGCCAGCCAGCACGGCTACAAGATCGACGAGAACGTTGTCGAGCGCTACACCTTCGAGCGCAAGACTCACAACGCCGGCGTCTTCGATGTCTACACCCCCGAGATGCGCGCCTGCCGCTCGGCCCACATCATCACCGGTCTGCCCGATGGCTATGGCCGCGGCCGCATCATCGGCGACTATCGTCGTGTCGCCCTGTACGGTGTTGACTACCTGATCAAGGACAAGGAGGCCCAGAAGGCTTCCACCCCGACGGTCATGACCGCCGACAACATCCGCGATCGCGAGGAGCTGCAGGAGCAGATCCGCGCCCTCGGCGAGCTCAAGATGATGGCCGAGACCTATGGTTTCGACATCTCCAACCCTGCTACCAACACGCAGGAGGCCATCCAGTGGATGTACTTCGCCTACCTCGCTTCCGTCAAGGAGCAGAACGGCGCCGCTATGTCCATCGGCCGTACCTCCACGTTCATCGACATCTACGCTGAGCGCGACCTTGCCAACGGCACCTTCACCGAGGAGCAGATCCAGGAGTTCGTGGATCACTTCATCATGAAGCTCCGCATGGTCAAGTTCGCCCGTACCCCCGAGTACCAGGCCCTGTTCACCGGCGATCCGCAGTGGGTCACCGAGTCCATCGGCGGTATGGGTGTCGACGGCCGTACGCTCGTTACCAAGATGAGCTACCGCTACCTGCACACGCTCGAGAACATGGGCACCAGCCCCGAGCCCAACATGACCGTTCTGTGGTCGACCCGCCTGCCCGAGAACTTCAAGAAGTTCTGCGCCAAGACGTCCGTCGCCAGCTCCTCGATCCAGTATGAGAACGACGACCTCATGCGCGTCTACCACGGCGACGACTACGGCATCGCCTGCTGCGTGTCCTCCATGCGCATCGGCAAGGAGATGCAGTTCTTCGGCGCCCGTGCCAACCTGGCCAAGTGCCTGCTGTATGCACTCAACGGCGGTGTTGACGAGGTCTCCAAGAAGCAGGTCGGCCCCAAGTACCGCGCCGTCGAGGGCGACACGCTCGATTACGACGACGTTGTGGCCAAGTACAACGACATGATGAAGTGGCTCGCTGGCGTGTACGTCAACTCGCTGAACATCATTCACTACATGCACGACAAGTATTGCTACGAGCGCATCCAGATGGCTCTGCACGACAAGCACGTGCATCGCTGGTTCGCTACGGGCATCGCTGGCCTTTCCGTCGTGGCCGACTCCCTGTCCGCCATCAAGTACGCCAAGGTCCACCCCGTCCGTGACGAGAACGGCATCATCGTCGACTTCGAGACCGAGGGCGAGTTCCCCAAGTACGGTAACGATGACGACCGCGTCGACCAGATCGCTCACGACGTTGTGCACCAGTTCATGGAGTACATCCGCATGAACGACACCTACCGCAACTCCGTGCCCACGACCTCGGTTCTGACCATCACCTCCAACGTCGTGTACGGCAAGAAGACCGGCTCCACGCCCGACGGCCGCAAGGCTGGCCAGCCGTTCGCCCCGGGTGCTAACCCCATGCACAAGCGCGATAGCCACGGCGCCATCGCTTCGCTGTCTTCGGTTTCCAAGCTCCCGTTCCGCGATGCTCAGGACGGCATCTCTAACACCTTCTCCATCATCCCGGGCGCGCTCGGCAAGGAGGACCAGGTGTTCTTTGGCGATATCGACCTTGATCAGCTGGGCGAGTAACTATTGTTAGTGCTATACTAACAATAACGATTACTGATTAGCGCGCTGGTTTCGGCCGGCGCCTATCAATCGAAGGAGACACATTATGAAGGTTTCTGAAGTTTCCGAGACTCAGGCCGATAACCTGGTCCACATGCTCGACGCTTACGCCGAGAAGGGTGGCCACCACCTGAACATCAACGTCTTCAACCGTGAGACGCTGCTCGACGCTCAGGCTCACCCCGAGAAGTACCCGCAGCTGACCATCCGCGTTTCCGGCTATGCCGTGAACTTCCACACGCTCACCAAGGAGCAGCAGGACGAGGTCATTTCGCGTACCTTCCACGACAAGTTCTAAAGGGGTTTAACTCCCGCAGGATCGCTGGGGCTGTTTGGGCTACCTCCCAAAACGTCCTCGGACATGCAAGAAGCCCTCGCTGCGCACTTCGTGCGGCGAGGGCTTCTTGCGTCCTGCGGAATGTTTTGGAAAGTAACCCAAAGCGGCCCGGCGGGGTCCTGTGTAGTCACCCTTTGGGCGGAACTCTCCTAATGGGTTGAGCGTTCTGGATACTTGCTTGCTACCGTTTATCGCGTATAGCTACCGTTTGCGGAATAAGTAACACTCCTTAATAAACCGTGTAAAATCTCAGATAAGCACGGAGTTTTCCAGGGAGACGCTGTCCTTTGTTGTGTGCAAGGGGCGGCGTCTCTTTGGCGCTTGGACGCCGTTGTGCAACGGTGCGGCGGCGCGTGCCATGTATTGAAAAGCCAATGTCGAGATGGGTCGTGATGATAATGGGCAAGTACGTAATCGTGGTTGAGTCTGGTTCGGATGTGACGCCGGAGCTCTGCGAACGCTACGGCATCGTGCGCGTGCCTATGCATGTCACGATTGGTGACGAGACCGTCGAGGACGGCTCGATCGATCCGCTCGAGATTTATTCGCGCTGCAACGAGTTTGGTGTGATGCCCAAGACCAGCGGTTGCTCGCCGGCGGATTTTGCGCATGTGTACGACCGCATCCACGCCGAGCGGCCCGATGCGACCATTTTGCATCTTGCGTATTCCGAGGTTACGACCTGCTCGCATCAATCGTCGAAGATTGCGGCAAAGGGCCGCGATTACGTCTTCTCCATGGATACGCGCTTTGTGTCGGTGGGCCAGTCGCTTGTCGCCGTTGAGACCGCCAAGTATATCGAAGCCCATCCGGATGCCACCGTCGACGAGATTTTCGCCTTTACCAATTCCGTTATGGACCGCGTGCTGTTGGGCTTTGTCCCCACCGATCTCGCCTTCCTTAAGGCAGGCGGTCGTTTGTCCAACGTGGCATTCCTCGGTGCCCATCTGCTCAAGATTAAGCCCTGCATTGAGGTGACGGGTGGTAAGTTCGTGGCGACTAAGAAGTTTCGCGGCTCTATGCTCAAGTGCGCCCGCGCTTTTATTGACCACATGGTTGCGAAGGGCGATATTGATTACTCGCACATTGGTTTGGCGTATTCAGTGGGCCTTTCCGAGGAGCTGCGCGACGATATGGAAGTCTATGCGCACGACCTGGGCTTTAAGGACGTTACCTGGACTCAGGTCGGCGGCGTCATCTCGAGCCACTGCGGCCCGACCGCCTTTGGCGCGGTGCTTACGCTTAAGGCGTAAAGGCCGCAGGCGAGCGTTCTCCAGCCTGACATCTCGACGTAGCCCCCAGCCATGGTGATGGGGGATAGATTAAAACGTGCCATTCTGGCCCGAGACGTTTAAACGCAAACGTATGGGCTAGAATGGCTCTGGCATTTTAATTGACAAAAACCAAAGAGAGGCAAGGTTGCGGGAATGGCTGAGATGACGCTTGAGGGTGTGGATGCTCATCCCGAGGACTCTGCGTATGCCCTGGGTCGCGTGCATTCGATCGAGACGATGGGAACGGTCGACGGACCCGGCATCCGCTTTGTGGTGTTTGTTCAGGGCTGTCCCATGCGCTGCGCGTATTGCCACAATCCCGATACCTGGTCTGTTAACGGCGGCACGATGGTGACCGTCGAGCATCTCATGGACGAGTTCCAGAGCAACCATGAGTTCTACCGTAGCGGCGGCATTACCGTTTCGGGTGGCGAACCGCTCCTGCAGCCCGAGTTTTTGGCCGACCTGTTCCGCGTGATGCACAACAACCCCGATGGCCGCGTACACACCTGCCTAGACAGCTGTGGCTATGCATTTGATCCCAAGCATCCGGAGAAGTTCGATGCTGTTCTCAACGAGACCGATATGGTGCTGCTCGACATCAAGCATGCCGATCCGGTTGAGCATAAAAAGCTGACCGGTTGCGATCCTGCGCGCATCCTGGCGTTTGGCGATGAGCTTGCCCGTCGCAAGATTAAGGTTGTTATTCGCCACGTGGTGGTGCCGGGTATCACCGATACGGCGGAGGAATGCGAGAAGCTCGGTCGCCTGATCGCTCCATGGCACAACGTGGTGGGCCTGGAGATGCTGCCGTATCACACGATGGGTGTCGTCAAGTACGAGCAACTGGGTATTCCCTATAAGCTCGAGGGCGTGCCCCAGATGGATACCGCGCGCATGCCCGAGCTGCGCAACGCCGTCATGGCCGGCATGAAAAAGCGCCGTGCGGAGCTCAGGTCGGCCATCGGCTAATAAGCCCGTCCCAAATTGACTACCTTTTAAGATGTGCAACAAGGTGGGTTGGATCAGCGAGGACGGTTGCTATTCGACATGCGATGCCGGACTGATCGAAGTCGACGGCCATAGCTATGTCATGAGCGCCATGACATCGATGCCGTGGAGCGACCGCTCGAGCGAGGTTACGGCCGCGATTGCAAAGGCTCTGTTTGATACGCGAGCTGCACTGGCTTAGCGTGTTCGTTTGGCGAGGTCAAACAAAATGCTGGTACCATACCGTGGTTGAGAATTTCGTATAGGTTTGGGGAATGGTATGGCTACCATCGCGATTATCGGTGCGCTCGAAAAAGAGATCATGCAGATTAAGGAAGAGCTGAGCGACGTTTGCGAGGCGCGGGAGGCAGGCTTGACCGTTGTGAGCGGTGAGCTCGACGGTCTGACAGTTGTCGCCACAACGGCGGGCATGGGCACGGTGAACGCCGCCGCTGCAACACAGCACCTCATTAGCAAGTATGCTCCGCAGGCTGTTGTGTTTTCGGGCATTGCGGGCGGTTTGAACCCCAAGCTCCATATCGACGACGTGGTCATTGGCAAACGCCTACGCTATCTGGATACCGATACCGCGCTTATCGCCGAGTCCGCACCGGGGCTCGAGGAGTTTGGCTCGACACCCGCGCTGGTCGATATTGCCGTCGACGTGCTTGCTGAGCGTGGGTTTGTTGACGCTTCAACAAATGCAGTCGCTTCGAACGAGGGCACCAAACAGTTCCTGGTCGGCACGATTGCCACGGGTAACCGCTTTGTGACGGGCGCCGCCATGCGCAACGACGCTATCGAGGCGACGCATGCCGATTGTGTCGGCATGGAGGGCGCGGCAATTGCCCATGTCGCAACCAAAAATGGTGTCGATTGCCTGGTGTTGCGTGCTATCAGCGATAATTGTGACGAGGCGTACGATGCAATTTGCGATCGAGAGTTCGATCTGTTCGAGTATGCGCGTGTCGCAAGTGATATCACGCTCGATATCGTCCGCCGCATTGCCGCCGCGCAATAGCGCGCTCTTTTGTAAGAACCTACGACCAAGGAGTGTCCATGGCCGATTCCATTAACTACCAGCTTGCCAAGTTCGTCGCCAGCTACGGCAAGGTTTCGCAGATTCCCGAGTCCACCTGCCCCGAGGTGAGCTTTGTCGGCCGCTCCAACGTGGGCAAGTCGTCGATTATGAACAAGCTCTTTGGTCGCAAGAACCTGGTCAAGGTTTCCAGTACGCCGGGCAAGACGAGCAACATCAACTTCTTTGAGGCCGACGACGTGCATTTCGTGGACCTGCCGGGTTACGGTTTCGCCCGTCGCTCCAAGGCCGAGCGCGACCGTTGGGCCGAGCTTATTGGCGACTTCTTCGATTCCGAGCGCAGCTTTAACCTGGTCGTGTCGCTCGTGGATATTCGCCACGATCCCAGCAAGCTCGACCACGACATGATTGACTACCTGCAGGGCAACGAGTTCAACTTTATCGTCTGCCTTACCAAGGCCGACAAGCTCAGCCGCACCCAGCAGGCCCGCCAGGCAGCAGCCATCAAAAAGCAGCTCAACGTCCCGGCTGAAAACGTGATCATCACGAGTTCGCAGACGGGCGTGGGTATCGACGAGTTGAAGAAGCGCATCGCTGAGGCTTGCCTCTAGTAAAAACGCTCTATCACGCACGAGAGCCCAGATCAAATTTAAGCATTTTGAATACGGCGCCATGCGATGGCAAAACGCCACGTGGCGGCGCCGGTTTTACTCTCAAAAATCTGGGCAAACCTGATGAAAAGATAATAGGGGAGGCATTACTTCGTCAATGCTTGGTACGACTCTCCCCAAGCCCACATTGAATCTAAGATGGGCCTTAGACTTTGGCCCACCTCCGTGAGGGAATACTCGACGCGGGGCGGAACCTCTGCGTAGACCCTCCTGACGATAAGCCCCGTGTCCTCCATGCTGCGCAGGTTCGTAGTGAGAACCTTCTGGGAGACGCCACCGACGCTGCGCTGGAGGGCCTTGAACCTCATCGAGCCGTTCAGGAGCAGATCTCGCATGATGAGCAGCTTCCACTTGCTGCCGATCAGGGACACGCAGGTCTCCACCGGACAGGCGGGGAGGCTGCTTCTCTCGGGAAGCTCGTCATTGCGGTATTCAGTGTAGCCGATTTCATCGTCGCTCATTGCGAACCACCTGTTCATCCTTGGTTACCTAGAGGTACCTACAGCACTTAATTGTGCCTACTTTTCGATTTGCACCACAGATTTTACCATGAAGCCAAGCAAACGGCGAGAAGGGCCGCAGACCCTCAGGGAAAGGAACGGACATGAGCAACATCAAGAAAGCACTCGACTTCATCGGCGCGTTC
>CAKUGX010000010.1 GCA_934654765.1 uncultured Collinsella sp.
GCAATGTCTCGATCTGTAACGCTAAGCCGGCTTCCGGAGTCCCAAATGTTACAGATCGAGGTCTTTCGCCGGGACAGAGCGCCGCCCCGGTCCAAACCACCACAAAGGTGCCTGTCCCCATTGTGGTGGTTTGGACCGGCTGGACGTGTGTGCATCGGGTGGTATCTAAGTTGAGATACCACTTCTGGTATATCAGCTTGCGTTTGCGTGAGTACAATACTCGAACGTTATACGTCTCAGCGCCCCCTGTGCGTGGACGTTTTGCAGTCACGCGAACGAAGGGATTTATCCTATGTGCGGAATTGTCGGCTACACCGGCTCTGATATTGCAAAGAACATCCTAGTTACGGGCCTTAAGCGTATGGAATATCGCGGCTATGACTCCTCGGGTGTCGCGCTCGAGGTGGGCGAGGGCGCCGCGGCGCACCTCGATGTCATCCGCCGCGTGGGCAAGGTCGCAGGCTTGGAGAGCGAGCTTTCCAATATCGATAGCGACGCTACCTGCGGTATCGGCCACACTCGCTGGGCTACCCACGGCAAGCCTTCCGTCGTCAACGCCCATCCTCACACCAGCTGCGATGGTCGTATCGCCATCGTCCACAACGGCATCATCGAGAACTTCGCCGAGCTGCGCGAGGAGCTGGAGAGCCGTGGCCATCACTTTAAGAGCGAAACCGATACCGAGGTTTTCGCCCACCTGATCGAAGAGGCCTATGCCGAGACGCGCGACCTGATGGCCTCCGTGCGCGAGGCCTGCACCCACGTGGTAGGCGCCTACGGCCTGGCCGCCGTGTGCGCCGACGAGCCCGGTGTGATCGCCGTGGCCCGCAAGGACTCCCCAATCGTCGTCGGCGCGGGCGAGACCGGCGCCTACGTCGCCTCCGACGTCATCGCGCTCATCGATGCCACCCGCGATGTCGTGGTGCTCGAGGACGGTCAGTTTGCCAAGCTTACGCCCACAGGCGTCGAGTACACCGATGAGGCCGGCAACGTTATCGAGCCCAAGGTCACCCACATCGACTGGGACCTGGACATGGCAGAAAAGGGCGGTTATCCCGACTTTATGCTCAAGGAAATCCACGAGCAGCCTCGCGTCGTGCGCGATACCCTGGTGGGCCGCATGACCCCCGCCGGCGAGCTCGATATCGACGAGCTGGGCCTGTCCCTCGAGGAACTCAACGACATCGACCGCGTCTACGTGATCGCTTGCGGCACTAGCTATCACGCTGGCCTCATCGCCAAGAACCTTATTGAGGGCTGGGCTCGCATCCCCACCGAGGTCGAGGCGGCCAGCGAGTTCCGCTATCGCAACCCCATCATCACGCCGACGACGCTCGTCGTTGCCGTGTCCCAGTCGGGCGAGACCGCCGACACCCTCGCCGCCATCCGCGACGCGCGCATCAAGGGCGCCAAGGTCTTCGGCATCACCAATGTGGTGGGCAGCCCCGTGGCGCGCGAGAGCGACGGCGTCATCTACACCAAGGCCAACAAGGAGATCGCGGTCGCCTCGACCAAGAGCTTCATCGGCCAGGTCGTGAGCCTGACGCTGCTGGCTCTGCTGCTGGCGCAGGTCAAGTATCGCCTGACCACCAAGCAGGCACGTATGTTGTTCCGCGAGCTTTCCGATACGGCCGAGCAGATCCAGTGGATTTTGGATACCCAAACCGAGGCCGTTCATGAGGCCGCCCTGCTGTGCAAGGACGCGCAGTCGGCGCTGTTCGTGGGCCGCGGCATGGGTGCCGCTATTTCCTACGAGGGCGCGCTCAAGCTCAAGGAGGTCAGCTACCTGCACGCCGAGGCCTACGCCGCCGGCGAGATGAAGCACGGCCCCATTGCCCTGATCGACCCGGGCTTCCCTGTCATCGCTGTGGCCACCAAGAGTGCCACCTACGACAAGACCGTGTCGAACCTTATGGAGTGCAAGGCGCGCGGCGCCAAGGTCATCGTCGTTGCCACCGAGGGCGACGAGGAGATCAACAAGATCGCCGACTGCATCATCCGCGTGCCGGCAGTCCGCGACGTGTTCAGCCCCATCACGGCGAGCGTCCCGCTGCAGCTGCTCGCCCGCGAGGTCGCCATCCTGCGCGGCTGCGACGTCGACCAACCTCGTAACCTGGCGAAAAGCGTTACGGTTGAATAATCGAGCCCCGTTGTTCTAACGACCAAGGCCCGGCTCCGCATCAGACGGAGCCGGGCCTTGTTGCATTTGCCCAGATAAAACCTGCCAAAATAAACCTGTCCCTTTTTGGCACGTTAGCGGAGCTTGCTGGTCTCGAAGTACTCGGGGAACTGGTCCAGAACTTCGGTTTGGTTGCGGAACATCATGTGCAGGTGCTTGCTGACTAAAAAGCTCGCTTCGATGGGGTCGCGACCGGCGATAGCGCGGCGAATCTGCTTGTGCTCGTTCACGATGTCCTGATTGTCGAGAACCTGCGTGGCGGCGCGCAGCCAGCGGAAGCGCTCCAGGTCGGCATTGGTCTCCTCGAGCCACGACCACACGGTGCTACGGCATGCGATGCTAAAAATCATGTGATGCATGAGGTTGTCGCTCAAAAAGAAGCCGATGCGATCCTCTTCGGCCATGGCCTTTTCCTGCAGCGCGATGGCGCGGTCGAGCTGCTCGATGCCGGCCGACGTGGCGCGCGCACAGCACTCCACGATCACCTGCTTTTCCAGATGCTCGCGGATGTAACAGGCACTCTCGGCAAGGGTGAGATTGATGGGTGAGACGTAGGTACCGCTCTGGGGCACGGTGCGCACCAGGCCCTCCTGCGCCAGACGCACCAGTGCCTCGCGCACAGGGGTGCGCCCCATATCCAGGTCGTCGCAAAGTTGCTTGACGCCTAGCTTTTCGCCCGGCTTGTAGTCAAGGTAGACGATTTTGCGTCGAATGGTGTGGTAGGACTGGTCTTGTAGGCTCGTTTCCTGCTCGCCGACGTGCATCGATTCTTCCATAGCGCCTCGCAACTGTTCTATCAAACTCATATGTCAGTTGTTAATTATGCCGCGAATCAGCTCTCCGCGGTGAGTAATTCGACTGTCGCCCGAGAACTATTGCGGCATCTTAGTCTGTGTTTGCGCAAGGCTGCGCTCAATGTTGCCGTATCATAAGCCGTCGCAAACGTGAAATAGAAAGAAGGAATCCCATATGCAACTGGCAAATTTCGTACGCGAGCGCTGGAAAGGCGTCTTGTTCTGCCTGATCATCGCCATTCCCGCGACGTTGCTCGGCAAACAAATTGAAGTGGTCGGCGGTCCGGTGTTTGCCATCCTCTTTGGCATGGTCCTGGCGCTCGTCTTTCCCAAGAATCGTCGCGAACAGCTCGCTGCCGGCGTTACCTATACGTCCAAAAAAGTCTTGCAGTACGCGGTTATCCTGCTTGGCTTTGGCATGAACCTCTCCCAGATTCTGTCCAAGGGTGCCCAGTCGCTGCCGATTATCGTGGCGACGATCTCGACCTCGCTTGTCATCGCCTCTGTGCTCTGCCGCGTCATGAACGTGCCGGGCAAGATTGCGACGCTTGTGGGCGTGGGTTCGTCGATTTGCGGCGGTTCGGCCATCGCCGCGACCGCACCCGTCATCGATGCCGACGATCGAGAGATTGCCCAGGCCATTTCGGTTATCTTCCTGTTTAACGTTATCGCGGCGCTCGTGTTTCCGACGCTCGGTGGCATGCTCGGCCTGACCAACGAGGGCTTTGGGCTGTTTGCCGGCACCGCCATCAACGACACCTCGTCCGTAACGGCTGCGGCGAGCGCTTGGGACAGCATGCATCCCGGCGCCAACGTGCTCGAGAGCGCCACGGTGGTCAAGCTCACCAGGACGTTGGCCATTATCCCCATCACGTTGGTCCTTGCGTGCTGGCAGATGCATCTGGCGCGCAAGGCCGGGGGCGACGCCAAAAGCACGTTCTCGTTGAAACGCGCGTTTCCCATGTTTGTGCTGTTCTTTGTGCTGGCGAGCGTAATCACCACGGTGCTTCAGCTTCCCGTGTCCATCACGGCGCCCATCAAGGAGCTGTCGAAGTTTTTTATCGTGATGGCCATGGCGGCTATTGGCTTTAATACCGATATCGTCGAGCTGGTCAAAAAGGGCGGCAAGCCCATCGCGTTGGGCTTTTGCTGCTGGATTGGCATTGCGTGCATGAGTTTGGGAATGCAGCACGTGCTGGGAATCTGGTAAAGAGGCAACTGATTTGCGTGCTGCGTGCTGGTGCGCGCATGCCTGCGGTGGAGCGATAGGAGCTCTTGCGGGTATGGCTTGTCCGCAGGTTTATAAGTCCCGAAGAGCTCTTATCGCCCCGCCAGGATGGCGATGCGGGGCAACACCTATACTCGCAGGACGGCGGCTTCTGCCCTATAGTGTTTGGTGAGCAATATCGTTCAATTTTGAAACACTTGAGATGCCAAGCCGCAGATAAGGGTCGTGGCTGGAGACGGGGCGAACCATGGACAGCGATGCCAAGCTGAACATCTTGACCGAGGCCCTGGCTGCTGCCGGGGCCTCGGCATTGGCAATCGATGCGCGTGGGGACGTCGTGATTTCGACCATGAATGACGCGGCGCTTGAGCGGGATGTGGCGGCTTTTGTCGCTGAGCGCCTCGACCGTATAGGAGACGGCGCGCGTCTGGTTATGGGGCGCGCGGGTACGCGCCTGAGCCTGACCGTTCGCCCCACCGACAAAGAGGGTGGGGGCCTTTGGGTCGTCGTGGTCCGCGAGGTGCGCGGCGCCGCGGCACATGCGGGCATCGAGTGGCTCAACGCCGACGAAGTTGAGGCCCGCTACGAATCGAGCGCGTACGGCATCGTTGAGGGGGCGGCCTCGGTAGCTGCGCCGGTCGCCGAGAGCTACGCGCGCGGTGTGCCCCTTATGCTCGAGGGCGAGCTGGGAGCGGGTCAGATCGAGATCGCCAAGCGCCTCTATCTGGACGGTCCTTTTGCCGATCAACCCTTTGTTGCCGTTGCGCTCGATGAGCTTACCGATCGCGGTTGGCGCCACGTGCTCAAAAGCGCCGAATCGCCGTTGTTCCAAACGGGGCTGACACTTTGCATTGCGGGCTGGAATGCGGTTGGCCCCCAGCGCCTTCGCGAGCTCGTTTCCACGATGGCCGACACCGCGTTGGCGACGCGCTGCCATGTGGTGCTGACGGCGAATGACATGCCGGGCGGCAGCGAAAGTGATCAAGCCGCCTTTGTGACCGAGCGCTTCGCCTGTGCGGTGAGCGTGGCGCCGGCAATCGTCGAGCAGGGAGCCGCGTCGACGAAGGTTGCGCGCTATTTGGAATATCTCGCTGGTGCATTTGGGACGGCAGCGCCCACGCTGTCTGCCGCGGCGGCGAAGGCGCTCGATGCTTACCGCTGGCCGCGCAACTATCTGCAGCTCCGCGAGGTCTCGGAACGACTGTATATATTGGTGGGGGCGGGCACGGTGGATCGCGCTGTGGTGGAGGAAGTGCTAGCCCAAGAGGACGTGATTAAGACCGCAACCTTTGGCGCCCCGACACTCGAAAGCGACCTGTATATCCTGCGACCGTTGGCCGATACCGAGCGAGATATCGCGCATCTGGTTGTAGATCATCTCCACGGCAACCGAACCCGTGCGGCGGAGGTGCTGGGCATAAGCCGAACAACGCTGTGGCGCTTGCTGAAGGACGATGACCGTTGAGCGAGGCGCCCGTGACCGCGCGCGACGCGTGTGCTACAGTCCAAAGCGTTATTGTTTCGATTTGGTTACGGCGTGCGGGGGCGTATGGCTGAGACTACAAAACCGAGCCGCAGAAGGCGGAGCGCCGCACCGGTCAACCGACGCACGACATCGGTGACGTGGGGTAAACACGCCTCGGGGTTTGACGGCTCGTTCAAGCGCACTAAATACGGCTATCCTTCGACAGGTGCCCGCTTGGCAATGCAGGCAGAGTCCTCGCTGTGGGGCCGCAAACGCGTGGTGGGCTCAAAGCTCAAGCACGACGGCACGCTCGGCTACATCAGCCGCGGGGCGGCTCGCCGCAGTGGGCTCAATCCTGCTGGTTGGCATCGTTATGTGCCGATCGCGGTCGTCGTTGCAGTGATCGTCATCGCACTCGCTGCGCTTGGCTACGCCGGCGGCGGCGCCAACTTGGACGCGGTGTTTAAATCGCCCGAGCTCGCGCATGCAGGCACAGAAGTTGTCGAGGGCGCTCAGACCCAGACGGGCGTCGCACCCCAGCGCGGCATCGTCGCGGCGGCCTCCACCATCGCCGACGCTCAAAAGGACGAGGGCGAACAGGGCGACGGCGCCGAAACGACCCACACGAACGAAACGACGACAACTCCATCGGCAAGATAAGTTGCGAGCGGGTCCGCCGTTCGTTAGAACGGCGGAACTAATTACTTTACATACACCACGTTGTCGCGGCGGGGTTTGGGCTCGGGTAGCGTGTCTTCGGCATAGCCCAGGATGCAGTGACCGACACCGCGCAGGCTGCCGTCGGCGGGCAGGCCCCAGCTGGCCAGCAGCTCCAGGCCCTCGGGCGAGTCAAAGACCTCATGCGCGCGGTGAATCCAGCACGAATCGACACCCAGTGCATAGGCGGCGTTGAGCAAGTTGCCCATGGCGAGCGAGCCGTCTTCCAGATGCGTGGGCACGCTGCGGTCGACCAGCACCACCACAACGGTCTTGGCGCCATAGAAGGGGTCACTGTTGCCGCCCATGACCTGGGCGTTGAGCTGTGAGAGACGCTCGACGGTCGCGGGGTCGGTGACGGCGACAAACGTCACCGGCTGGCGGCCCATGCCGCTCGGTGCATATTGGCCGGCTTCGATAATACGTGCAAGCTTTTCGGCCTCGACGGGACGATCGCTGTATTTGCGGCAGCTGCGGCGGTGGATGAGCGCTTCGATAGTCTCCATGGTGTCTCCTTGTAGTGGCGTTGCAGATGCCCCGTTCACACCCGTCGGGCTCAAACGATAGACGGTCAATTGCCCGGCCAAAAGGATAGATTCCAATTGGGAAAGTAGGTTTGCATAAAAGTAGCTTCAGAATGTGACAAACAAATGGGATGGTTAAACGTTTTATCCCGTCTACCCTGCGGTTTTTTACCACTTGCCTAAATGACGAACGCATAACCTCTGATAAAGGTTTTACTAAAGGAGTACCAGCGTTTATCAATGCGCCGTGGTGGCGCCGGGCCAGGAGGTAACATCATGTTCCAGGCTGGAGATGTCGTCGAGACCGACTTCGAAGGATTTCTGAAGCTGCTGCGTTCCAAGACGCGCGCTTTTGTGACGATTGACGATCACGAGTACTACATCACGCACACCGATGGCTATTGGCGTGTTCAGGATTGCGAGGCCCTCAACGACAAGGGCCACTTTACTGACTGCTCCGAGCTGGTCAACACGGTCTGCGAGGTCGTCGAGCTGCCGTGGATTGCCGGCAAGAGCCTGCATGACAGCTTCTCGGGCGCTACGGTCTATGAGGCCGTCGCCGCTTAACGGGCAATAAAACCCGATTTTCACGTGACCGCTGGCGCTGCCCCCGCGCCGGCGGTCTTTTTCTGCCGATAGGCCATAAAAGTGCAAGCATTTGCGGAGAGCCTGTTGACGATAGTCAAAACTCGGACTAATCTAGAGATACAAAATTGGTCAAAAATCGGACAATCGAATGGTGGGATAGATGAATAGTGCGGTTACGCTGGTCGACTTCGACCGGTTGCTCAATGGACTCGACCATATCTATTCGGAGTTCTCGCGCGCCTGCGGTCTTTCGGACTGCGCTTACTGGATGCTCGTCGATACCAGCACGGCGGGCGGCAGTATTGCCGTAAGCCGCCTGACGAGCGAATGGTTCTACAGCAAGCAGACCATCAACTCGGCCATTAAAACCTTGACGGCGCGGGACTTTGCAACGTTGGAGTTTGCCGAAGGCAGCCGTAAGAACAAGGTTGTGCGTTTGACCGAAGCGGGCATGCGGTTTGCCGAGCGTTATGCGCTGCCGGCACTCAAGGCCGAGCAGCGAGCCTTTGGCGCGCTTGAGCCGTGTGAGCAACGCGAAATCATGCGCCTAATCGGAAAATTTTCCCGTGCGCTCGGCGATGAGTGCGATGCCTTTAAGCAGCATATCGCTGCCGAGAGCCAGGCCGAGAATCAAGGTGAGGGGGAGTCGTGCGACTCTTAATGAGGTTTATGAAGCCGTATCGCGGGCTGATCGCGGTGACGCTACTGGTGCTGCTGATAGACAACGTCGGCACGCTGCTGGTGCCCACGATGCTGGCGAACATGGTCAACACCGGTATCACCACGGGCGATGTCGACTACATCCTGCGCAATGGCTTCTACATGCTCATCGCGACCGGCATGGCCAGCGGCGGCGCGGTGCTGGGCTGCTATCTTTCGGCCCGCCTGGCCGCCAATGTGGCCTGCGATATCCGCAACGCCGTTTACGACAAGTCGCTCGAGCTGTCTGCCAGTGACTTTGAGCGCTTTGGCACGGGTTCGATGATCACGCGCTCGCTCAACGACATCAACGTGATCCAGCAGGCGATCCTGCAGACGATTCAGTTGGTGCTACCGGTGCCGTTTTTGGCCGTGGCCGGCATCGTCTTTGCTTGGTGTATCGACCCTGCCATGGGCATGCTTCTGGGCGTCGTGGTTGCGATCGTGCTGGTTGCGGCGGTCTTTACGGTTGCCAACGCGGCTCCGATTTTTATGCGCTTGCAGAGCTTTATCGACCGCATGAACGTGGTGCTGCGCGAAAACATCGTGGGCGTGCGCGTCATTCGAGCGTTTAACAAGGAACGCCACGAGGAACAGCGCCTGGACGAGGTGTTTAGCGACTACGCCGCCAACGCCATAAAAGTCAACCATCTGTTTGTGGGCCTCGACAGCTCCACCTTCTTTCTGATGAATATCGCCGAGGTGGCGGTACTGTGGGTGGGCGGCAACCGCGTGGGCGCCCACGCCATGCAGATCGCGAGCATCTCGGCGGTGCTGGAGTACGCGCTTCTGATCCTGTTCTTTGTGATGATGGCCCAGATGGTGGTGCTGACGCTTCCGCGTGCCGCCGCATGTCTGAACCGCGCACAGCAGGTGCTGGAGATTAAGCCGAGCATCGTGGACGGCGAGCGTATGCTGGGTGACGAGGCGCCTGCCTCCGAGGGAGATGCGGATGCGGTCGCTGAGTTCGATCACATGTCGTTTCGTTTTGACGATGCCGATGAGGACACCCTGTGCGACCTGAGCTTTGCCTGTCGTCGCGGTCAGACGACCGCGATTGTGGGCTCGACGGGCTCGGGTAAGTCGACGGTGGCAAAGCTCCTGCTGCGCTTTCACGATGCCACCAAGGGCGTCATTCGCCTGGACGGCGTCGATCTGCGCGAGCTTTCGCAAGGTGAGATTCGCGGGCGCATCGCCTATGTGCCGCAGAAGGCATGGCTGTTCTCGGGCACCGTGGCAAGCAATCTGCGCTTTGGCAACGAGGACGCAACCGAGGCGGACATGCTTCATGCGCTGCAGGTTGCCCAGAGCACCTTTGTGCTCGATCAACCGCAGGGGCTCGATACCCCGGTTGCCCAGGGCGGTACGAACTTCTCGGGTGGTCAGCGCCAGCGCCTGGCCATTGCTCGTGCGCTCATGAAGCGCGCCAACCTGTATATCTTCGACGACAGTTTTTCTGCTCTGGACTTTAAGACTGATGCGGCCCTGCGCCATGCGCTGCAGGACGAGACGCGCGACGCCGCGGTGCTTATCATCGCGCAGCGCATCTCGACGATTCTGCACGCCGACCAGATCGTTGTGCTCAAGGACGGCGAGGTCGTGGGCTTGGGCACGCACGAGGAACTTATGGAAACCTGCGAGGTATACCGCGCCATCGCGGAATCGCAGATGAAGGGAGGTGAGTAGCATGACCGAGGAGCTCAAGAAGCGCGGCGACGCTATCGATGCCGCCGCTGCGGACGCGGCCGAAGCGGTCGAGCAGGCTGCCGCGCCGACCGAGCTGGATGACGTTGCCAAGGCCGCGGCCGAGCGTGAGGCTCGCCGCCAAGCGCTGTACGAGGAAAACGAGCGTGCCGAGGACGAGCGTGCCCGCGCGGAGGCAGAGCGCATGCGCGATGTGGACGACGAGGATGAGGACGAGAAACCCCGCGATACCTGGGCGACGGCGCGCCGCTTGTGGGGCGAGGCCGCCGGCGACCATTGGCGCTTCTACATCGTGTTTGCGAGCATCGTGTTCTACGTCATCTTTAACACCGCCGCGCCGGCATATAGCGCTCATGTTATCGACGAGCTGTGGGGCCATATACAGGTGGCGTTTGCCAGCGGAACCACCTTCAGCATCACCTGGGACCAATGCGGCAAGACCATCTTTGTCTACTTCTTGATCTGGACGGCCGCCGGGTCGTTCTATGCGTTGCAGAGCTTTTTGATGTCGAGTGTGGCCGAGCGACTCAACCTGCGCCTGCGCAACCGCATCGCGCAAAAGCTCAGCCGCCTGCCGCTCGCCTACTTTGACGCGCATCGCCCCGGCGAAGTGGTCAGCCGTGCGACCAACGACTTGGACAAGATGTCCGAGAGCATGCAGCGCGGATTGCTGCAGCTGCTGGTATCGATCGGTACCGTGACGGGCGCCATCATCATGATGTTCGTCTATAGCGTTAGGCTCACGTTGATCTTTTTGGGTTTTACGGCGGTATCGCTGCTGGTGACCAAGGTGGTTTCGCGCCGTACGCATGATGTGACGGGCGAGCGTCAGGAGTGGGTGTCCAAAATCACGAGCGCGGTCGAGGAAGGCTATTCGGGCCGTTTGGTGATTCGCGCATTCAACCGTGAGCACCAGAGCTCTGCCGAGGTGCACGAGGCCTCGGGCGAGCTGGCCCGCGTGAGCGCCAAGGCCGACTTTATGATCAACGCCGTCGGACCCGCGGTCCGCTTTATCGGTCGCCTGGCGCAGATCGTGATTGCGCTCGTGGGCTGCAGCATGCTGGTCGCCGGTCACATGACCGTCGGCGTGTTCCAGGCGTTCTTCCAGTTTATCTACGAGGCGTCCGAACCCATGACGCAGCTGTCGTTCACTTTCAACTCGCTGCAGAGCGCGCTGGCGAGTGCGGAGCGCGTGTTCGACCTGCTCGATGAGCCCGAGATGGGGGCCGATCCACTGCCGGACGAGGCTGCCAAGCTGTCGGGTCGCGTGGAGGGCCGTGTCACTTTTGAGCATGTGCGCTTTGGCTATTCGCCCGACAAGCCGCTTATGTGCGACGTGTCGTTTACCGCCGAGCCGGGTCAGAAGATCGCCGTGGTGGGAACCACGGGCGCGGGTAAGACCACGCTCATCAATCTGCTCATGCGCTTTTACGAGATCGACGGCGGCCGCATTACGCTCGACGGTGTGGATACGCGCCTCATGAACCGCGGTGAGCTACGTCAGCAGTTTGGCATGGTGCTGCAGGACGCCTGGCTGTTCGACGGCACGATTGCCGAAAACATCGCCTACGGCTGCCCCGAGGCAACGCGCGACGAGATCGTGGCTGCCGCCCGCGCCGCGCAGGTCGACTTCTTTGTGCGCACCATGCCGCAGGGTTATGACACGCGGGTGGCCAACGATGCCGAAAGCATCAGCCAGGGCCAGCGTCAGCTGCTGACCATCGCACGCGTGCTGCTCAACAACCCGGCGATTCTCATCCTGGACGAGGCGACCTCAAGCGTGGACACGCGTACCGAGCTTGCCATCGGCCGTGCCATGGACGCGCTTATGCGCGGGCGCACGAGCTTTGTGATCGCGCATCGCCTGTCGACGATCGTGGACGCCGACCTGATCTTGGTCATGGACCACGGCAACATTATCGAGCAGGGCACGCATAAGGAGCTGCTCGCAGCCGAGGGCGCTTATGCCGACCTCTATCTGAGTCAGTTCGCATAATGTGACAAAGGGACAGTCCCGCATGTCACATTGGAAACAAGGCGCGCCGGGGATGAATTCCCTGGCGCGCCTTCTTGCGTTGATGCCGATGTCGTTTTGTGCCGCTTGCGTTCCTAGCGTTCGTCCACGAGCTTGGCGACGAGGGCTTTGAGCTCGGCCACCTCTCGCTCGAGTTCTTTGACGCGGCGGGCGTTCTCGGTGATGCCTTGGCGGTTGAGGGCGGACTGCTCGGCGGCGTCATCGGGCATGTACTCGCGATGCTGCTTGGCGTCGAAGCTTTCTTCGAACACGCGGCAGCCGTTGCGCTTGATGATGCGCCCGGGCACGCCCACGACGGTGCAGTTGTCGGGCACGTCCTTGACGACAACCGAGTTGCCGCCGATTTTGACGTTGTTGCCGATGCGGATGTTGCCGAGCACCTTGGCGCCTGTGCCCACAGTGACGTTATTGCCGAGCGTTGGGTGGCGCTTACCGGTCTCGTTGCCGGTACCGCCGAGCGTGACGCCCTGGTAGAGCACGCAGTTGTCGCCCACAATGGTGGTCTCGCCGATGACGACGCCCATGGCGTGGTCGATAAAGAAGTGCTTGCCAATTTTCGCGGCGGGATGAATCTCGACGCCGGTGATATGACGGGTGAGCTGCGAGAGCACGCGGGCGAGCGAGCGATGGCCGTGCTCCCAGAGCCAGTGCTCGGGCACGTGATTCCACTTGGCGTGAAGACCGGGGTACGAAAGGAAAATGACCAGGCCGTTTTGCGCGGCGGGGTCCTGCGCCTGGACGGTCTTGATGTCCTCGCGAATGGTATTGATAAAGCTCACCGGCCGCCCTCCCTTAGCGCCATGGCAATGCGATTCAATAAAGTATAGCGATTCGCTAGGGATTAGGAAGAGCAATCTTTCACGGCTTTGCGTGACAGGTGTCAGTTATGCAAACTTGCTGGTAATGGAGTCATGCTTTTGTGGGGTCGTGTGCATGGTCGCGCCGCAACCGTATACTGGTCAACTTGGACGTGTCCGCGCCCACAACTGAGAGGTTTTACTTCATGGGTTTCATCAATTTTATCGCCGAGCTGCTCAAAGACCCGCGCACCGCGATTGCCAGCTGGATTGCTGCCGGCCCGCTTATGGCCTACGGCTGCGTGTTCCTGATTATCTTTATCGAGACGGGCGTGGTGTTCTTCCCGTTCCTTCCCGGCGATTCGCTGCTGTTCGCCTCGGGCTTTTTTGCCCACAACGGCGGCTTTAACATCGTGGCTTTGCTGGCCGTTGCATGGGCCGCTGCCATCTTGGGCGATCAGTGCAACTTTATGATCGGCCATTTCTTTGGCAAAAAGATTATCGCTTCGGGCAAGGTCAAGGCCATGACGCCCGAGCGCATCAAAAAGTCCGAGGATTTCTTGGACAAGTGGGGCCACCTGGCCATCTTCCTGGGTCGCTTCTTCCCGTTTATCCGCACCTTTGTGCCCTTTATTGCCGGTATGGGTGGCATGCACTGGCGCAACTTTGTCATCTTTAACGTGCTGGGCGGCATTACCTGGTCGACGCTCTTTACGCTGCTGGGCTACTTCTTTGGCGGCATTCCCTTTGTGCAGGAGCACTTTGAGCTGCTAATCGTTGGTATCGTCGCCGTGTCGATCATCCCGACCGTGGTCGGTCTGGTTAAGGCTAAGCTGGGCAAATAGAACGCCTAACCCGAGGCAGCGCACAAACTGTGTCTTTGAGGCCCGTCACCGCTTACGGTGGCGGGCCTTTTTGCTTCGGGCAAATGAAAATACTTTACTTAGTTAAAGAAAAGCGTTTTATCAGACGCGTACGGGGAGTACAATCTCGTGCATGCGAATCGACGTGCCATCGACTTTGATGCTGTTCGCGTGTCCCGTCCGGCTCTACGCTCCGGGCGTGCGACGTTGCGACGCGGTCGGCCTCGGTCCTTGCGTGCGGGTTCGCGAGTATGCAACTGTGTATGTAAGGAGCGACATATGACTGTCGAGAAGAAGGATATCGATTGGGGTAGCCTCGGCTTTGGCTACATGAAGACCGATTACAGCTACGAGGCTCATTGGAAGGATGGCGAGTGGGACGAGGGCGGCCTGACCACCGACCACACCCTGCATGTCTCCGAGTGCGGCGGCATCTTCCATTACTGCCAGGAGGTCTTTGAGGGCCTGAAGGCCTACACCGCGGAGGACGGCAGCATCGTCTGCTTCCGTCCCGACATGAACGCCGAGCGTATGTACAACTCTGCTCAGCGCCTCGAGATGCCCCCGTTCCCCAAGGACAAGTTCGTTGAGGCCGTCAAGCAGGTCGTTTCTGCCAACGCCGCCTGGGTTCCGCCTTTTGGTTCCGGCGCGACCCTGTACGTGCGTCCGTTTATGATCGGCTCCGGTGACGTGATTGGCGTGGCTCCCGCTCCTGAGTACACGTTCCGCATTCTCGTGACCCCGGTCGGTCCGTACTTTAAGGGTGGCCTCAAGCCCGTCAAGCTGCGCGTTTCCGAGTATGACCGTGCCGCACCGCACGGCACCGGCAACATCAAGGCCGGCCTGAACTACGCCATGTCCCTCAAGCCCACGATGGAGGCCCATCGCGAGGGCTATGCCGAGAACCTGTATCTCGACTCCGAGTCCCGCACCTATGTCGAGGAGACCGGTGGCGCTAACGTCCTGTTCGTGAAGGAGGATGGCACCCTCGTCGTTCCGCAGTCGCACACCGACTCCATCCTGCCCTCCATCACCCGCCGTTCGCTCGTTCAGGTCGCCGAGGACCTGGGCATGACCGTCGACCAGCGTCCCGTCGAGTGGGCCGAGGTCAAGGCCGGCACCTTCGTCGAGTGCGGCCTGTGCGGTACCGCTGCTGTCATCTCCCCGGTTGGCGAGATCGACAATAAGGTTTACGGCGCCGACGAGACCGTGACCTTCCCGGCTGGCTACACCGAGATCGGCCCTGTGATGAAGAAGCTCCGCGAGACCCTGACTGGTATCCAGTCTGGTGCTGTCGAGGATAAGCACAACTGGGTTTACACCGTGGCGTAAGCTGCCATAGCTGTTCGGCCCGAGGACAACCTTCCTTTCCGGCGCGTCCTCGGACATGAAAGAACCTCCGCTGCGCACTACGTGCGGCGGAGGTTCTTTCGTCCTGCGGAGTGCGCCGGAAAGGTAGGTTGCCCTCGGGCCTGCGTTACCTCGGCGCTGCCGTTACGGGCAATATAGATCTGAATTAAAGATGGTGCGCGGCCTTTTAGGCCGCGCTTTTGTTTTGCTTCGTGCCATGTGGGGGTGGTGGCGACGTGCATTTTTGCGAGTATTCTGCAATCAAAGGCCCCTGCATACCGACCTCGGACGAAAAATCGGGATTTCTCGATGTTTTCTACGAATGATGGGCGGGGTTATGGGCTGACAGCGGGTGATTTGCAGGGATATTCGCGGTCTTTGGCCTTTGTCGTGGCGCCCGATGCTCTTGGTTATGTTGAATACTCCCAAAAATGCACGGCGCTTAGAGGGGGACCTACGCGAAAAAGGAAACCGCCCCGTCGAAGTATGCATTCGACGGGGCGGTTTATGCATATACCCGATTAAGACTCGGCCGTGATTGTTAGAACTTGACGGTCGGGGCCTGGCGGGCGGCTTCGGCGGCCTCGAAGCCCTGGCGCTCCTTAAACTGGAAGATGCCGGCAAAGATGACGGCCGGGAACGTCTGGATGGCGTTGTTGTAGCTGAGCACGCAGTCGTTGTAGCTCTGGCGTGCGTAGCTAATCTTGTTCTCAGTATCCTCGAGCGATGCCTGGAGCTGGGTAAAGTTGGTGTTTGCCTTAAGGTCGGGGTAGGACTCGGCAACGGCGAAGAGCTGGCGCAGGGCACCGGTCAGCACGTTGTCGGCTTCCATCTTGGCCTCGGGCGTGGTCGCCTTGACGGCGGTGTTGCGCGCGCTGATTACGGCGGAGAGCGTCTCCTGCTCGTGCTTGGCGTAGCCCTTGACGGTCTCGACCAGGTTGGGGATCAGGTCGTTGCGACGCTGCAGCTGCGTGTCGATGTTCTGCCACGCGTTGTCGATGCGGTTGCGCTTGGTGACCATGTTGTTGTAGATGCCGGCGATGGCGCAGACAATCGCAATGACAACAACGATGCCGATGATGACGGTAATCATGATGTCTCCGTTTCGAATGGCCGCGGCGGCATCCGCCAGCTGCCGTTGGTATAACGCTACTAGTATACCCGCAACGTTTTGCCGTGCCGAACTTTCCGGTAAGCGTTATGTTTTCGGTAAGGTCGACCGCTCAGCGAGGGGCGGGGTACAGGTGTAAGATATGCGACAGATTAACGAGCGTTGTCTATGCCCTGAGGATGCGATGCAGATGGACCTGCGCATTAAGAAAACCTATCGTGCCTTGTTCGATGCCTTTACCGAGCTGCTCGAAGAGCATCGTTTTGAGGACCTTACGGTTGCCATGCTGTGCGAGCGTGCCATGATTCGTCGCACGACGTTCTACAAGCACTTTCGCGATAAGAACGATTACTTTGCCTTTTATGTCGATGAGCTTATGTCGGGGCTGCCGCAAAAGCGGACCGGTAAGGGGAGCGCGGTGTCGGCCGACGACGTACGCGTGCTTCGCCATGAGGTATTTGCCGACGCCATGGACATGATTCTGGCACATGAGCAGCTCATGGATAACATCCTAGAGAGCAGTATGTCGGGCATGCTGACCAGCATGATTTGCGACCGCATTGCCCACTCCATTCGCGAGCGCGTGATGAGCACGCTTGACGAGGGCGCCTTGGCCCCTGTGTCGCTCGAGACGACATCGGAGTTTATCGCCGGCGGCATTATTCGACTGTTCACAAAGTGGTGGGAATCGGGTCACGATCTTGAGAGTCGACCCGAGATTGCCGACGTGGTCGATGCGCTGTTTGAGCGGACCATGACGCCGGTACATCACTAAGAGTGGCGGAGAGAGGGGGATTCGAACCCCCGGAACGCTCTCGCGCTCAACGGTTTTCAAGACCGCCGCATTCAACCGCTCTGCCATCTCTCCGTGAGTCGTAATGATAGCATCGTTTTGAATTTGCAACAGGGAAGGCGAACGATGACGATCACCGAAATCGACGAGAAGTTCATGCGCGAGGCGCTGGCTGAGGCGCGCGCTGCCGCGGCGGTGGGCGAGGTGCCCATTGGTGCCGTGGTGGTGTGCGCGGGCGAGATCGTCGCGCGGGCGCACAATCGTCGCGAGCTCGATCAAGACCCTTCGGCGCATGCTGAGTTTGCGGCGTTGAGTGCTGCCGCTCAGGCGCTCGGCCGTTGGCGCCTTTCCGACTGCACCGTCTATGTGACGCTCGAGCCCTGCTGCATGTGCGCGGGCCTTATGGTCAACGCGCGCGTGGGGCGCTGCGTGTATGGCGCGGCCGATGCCAAGGCGGGCGCGCTGGGCTCGCTATACGACCTCAATGCCGATTCGCGCCTGAATCATCGCTTTAATGTGACGGCCGGCGTGCTGGCGGACGAGTGTCGCGCGGTGCTGAGTAGCTATTTTGCCGGTTTGCGTGGTGTGGATAGTTGCGGCTGTGGATCCGATCTTGAAGCGCACGCCGCTCATGCCGCAGCGCTGGCTGATGCTGACGAGGTTGCTGGTGCGGCGCTCGACTTTGGCCCTGTGCAGCGCCGACCGCGTCGCGTGCTGCTGGCGATCGACTCCTTTAAGGGCAGCGTGTCGAGTGCGCAGGCGGAGTCGGCGGTTGCCGAGGGCGTTCGCCGCGTGTGGCCCGATGCCGAGGTTGGCACGCTGCCGCTGGCGGATGGTGGCGAGGGAACGCTCGATGCCGTTGCCGCATGCGGCGGCGAGATCGTGACTTGCGAAGTGGCAGGGCCTCTGCACGAGCACGTGTCTGCCCGGATGCTGCTGGATACCGAGCGCGAATCGGCTGTTATTGAGATGGCCGAGGCTGCGGGCATTGGGTATTCGCCCTGCACGGAGTCGGCGGCACTGGCAGCCTCGACCTATGGCGTGGGCGAGCTTATGCTTCGCGCGGTTCGCGCGCGGGCGAAGACTCTATATATAGGACTGGGCGGCAGTGCCACCAACGATGGTGGTGCCGGCATGCTACAAGCGTTGGGCGCGCGTCTTGTCGACGACCGTGGCTGCGATATTGCGCCGGGGCTTGCGGGCCTTGAGCAAGTGGCCGGTGTTGATCTGGTGCCGGCGGTGCGGGCGTTGGATGGCGTGCGCATCGTCGTGCTTTCCGATGTCGAGAATCCGCTTGTGGGACGTCGTGGCGCGCTGGCGGTGTTCGGCGGGCAGAAGGGCCTGCCGACGGGCGACGCCGAGGTGCTGCGCAAGTACGACAGTTGGATGGTCGGCTACGGCCGCCTGCTCGATGCGGCGATTGCCGAGGTACGGACCCAGGGGTTGCTGCGTGTGCCCGAGGGCGCGCGGACATTTGGCTCGGTACTCGGCGTGCCCGGCGCGGGCGCTGCCGGTGGGCTGGGGGCTGCCTTGTTGGCACTTGGCGCCGAGCTGCGCTCGGGCGTGGAGACGGTACTCGACCTTGTGGGATTTGACGAGCGCGTGCGCGATGTGGACCTGGTCATAACGGGCGAGGGCAACATGGACGAGCAGTCCGCTGCCGGCAAGGCTCCGGTGGGCGTGGCGCGTCGCGCCAAGCGATACGGCAAGCCGGTGGCTGCCGTCGTGGGTGGTCGTGCTGACAACCTGAACACGGTGTACGAGCAAGGTATCGACTTAGTGCTGCCCATCTGCCGAAAGCCCATGCCCCTCGACCAAGCACTCGATCCGCAGGAAGCCACAGCCAACCTCATCTGCGCCGGCGAGTCAGCCGCCCAAGCCTACGACCTCGCTCGCATCTAAAACGCATCCCCCGATAAGTTGCGGTGAAATAGTTCCTGTTTTTGCGGCCTGAGCAGCCAAACAGGAACTATTCCACCGCAACTTCGACCAGTCATTTTGGGACGGGCTGTTTTAGCTACCTTGCGTGGCGCGAATGGTTCGATTTTGAGCCTGAGTTGCAACCTGATGGGCGATTTCGGGTCACCCAAATTGCTACAATTTTAAGTATATAGCGATGACCCACCTTGCGTTTCTGCGCGGGGGGGGGCGTATATTTGCATCGATGGGGACGACGACACACATATAGCGAGCCACTGCTTGCCGTCCTCATGGATTGGGGAGGGCCTTCATGAATCGCGTATGTGCGAGAGCTCAAGAAAAGCTGAAGCCTTTTGGCGAAAAAACCAATACAGTCAAGCGCGCTCTAAGGGTTTTGACCGTTCCGCTGGCGGCGTGCGCTCTCTTGTTTGGTGCGACGAGTGCGTCGGCTGCCGTGAGTGACTACACCGTGCAAACGGTGAATCCTACCGGCACCACGGTCAACCTGTTCGACTACTGGGTTGTCGATGGCGATAACGATAGCTCGAAGAACATAAACAACGACAACAAGAATAACAACACCGGTATCAATAAAGACCATCAGCTCAAGTTCAATGGTGGCGCCGGCACGGGCATTAACAGGTGGACGGGCAAAAGCGCCATCAATGGCTATGGACGCCTTTCGTTTGTGAAGAACACGCTGGTAAATGGTTATCCAGCGATTGATGCCGGTACCTACACCTCCTATAACACGAGTGGTACGTACACCGATGAGTCGCTGGCTTATCTCTTTAACAACGCCAGCCAGGCAAATGGTAGGCAGAACGGCAAAGCCGTCTACAACAACGTGAAAGGCCTCTTCCAGCTCAAGGATGGCTATTACGTTTACGACTCCTACGGCTCCAAAGAAGGCAACTATGCCGTGTATAACTCCACAACGAACTCCTTTGACGTCTACGATAAAGCGGGCGTATATAAGGGCGATACGAGTAGCGAAACCAATCTGGGTCAGTTCTTCCCCTTTGACTCGGCTAAAAAGGTTTTTACCGAGTCGGGTAAAAACCTCTCCCCTATAGGAATAACGGACGGAGAGAACGATAAGCTCAACCATCACTTTGGCATGTCCATGACCACGGAGTTTGTCCAGCCGACGGACGGCAAGACCACCGATGGCAAGGAAATGGTCTTTGAGTTCTCGGGCGACGACGACGTCTGGGTGTACATCGACGGCGTGCTCGTGGGCGACCTGGGCGGCATTCACGAGAAAGCGACGCTTGATATCAACTTTGCTACCGGTGTGGTGCGCGTTGGCCATATTGACGGTGCAAATGGTTCACCAAAGTATTTTCCGGATACTACCATCAAAGCGATGTTCGACGCCGCCGGTGCAGATACCACCAACTTTTCCGGCAACACCTTCAGCAACAGCACCAAACACTCCCTGAGCTTCTTCTATCTGGAACGCGGCGCGGGCGCATCGAATATGTCGCTCAAGTTCAACCTCACCACGCTGCCGTCGTCTGAGGTTGAGAAGGTCAACCAGAACGGCGAGGCGGTCCAGGGCGCAACCTTCGCGCTGTATCGGTCCAATGCCGACTGGAATGAGCAGGGCGAGGCTATCGCCCAGGGCACGACGGACAGCAATGGCCAGCTGGTGCTTCTGAAGCCGGACCGTTCCGTTCTATCCTTTGACGAAGAGCACAGCACCCATCAGTGCGATTACTTTGTACTCAAAGAGGTTGGCCTGCCGGCGGGATACCGCTCGAGCCTGACCTCGTCGACCACCGCAACGCCAGGTGAGCTGCACCTGCAGTACAAGCCAGCTGCGGCGAGTGGCTCGGGTGGTGTGGTGGTCGCACCGCAAACGACGGTCAAAACAGCGGATGACAACACATGGACGGGTAGCCGTATGTGGCTGAACGGCGGGTACCTGGCTGCCAAAGAGACCATCTCTCTGACCCAAACTACTAGAGACAATAAGAACAACCCCATCAACTCGGGTACGACCTTTGCCGTCGTGCTCAAGCGTACCGATAAGAGCAAGAAAGACACGGACGTAAACGCCTGGACGGCGGTCACGGGCAATCCGCTCGATGGCTATGCGCTGTGCTCCGAACACGGCATTGCCGGCGCGGTTGAGGCCGCCCAGTCAAAGGACACGAGCGTTTTTGCCGTTAACACCAGGGGCGACTATGAGGTAACGGTTAGGTCGCTGCCCGGCGATATCGAGAAGTACGCTGCCATGATGGAGGACAAGTCGAATGCCGACTATACCGTGGCGGTGTATCACACCACGGCGTCGTCTCTGGCAGAGGCAACCACGGAGAACACCTCTATGGTTGAATACCAGTCGATAAACAGGCAGTTCTCAACCGTGATCCACCTTACGAACGTTCAGAACCGTCTGTTTGTACAGAAGGTCGATGACTTGGGCAAGCCTGTGAACGGCGCGACGTTTGATCTGTACAAGGCCGAGGACGTTACCGGCAATAGCCCTAAAACCTATGCCATTAAATCGGGTGCCGAGCCGTATGACACCGTGCAGGCAAACGGCATGACCTATCCGTATGACATTGAGGGCGCCGCATGCTTCCCGCTCGATTCGACAAAGCAAAAGCCCCTTATCAAGGGTACGTACTACCTGCGTGAGTCTGTAAGCCCGGATGGCTATGAGATTAACAACACCATCACCAAGGTGATCGTGGACGATTCGGGCGTGTACGTGGATGCTGGCGAGGAGAACGACGGCGTGCGCAGCATGAGCGGCCCGGGCTCGCTGATTGCCTCGTTGGCGCAATTTGGCTCGCCCGGTTCCATCGATAACACGCTTACGCACATTAAGGGCAAGCTGCAGAGCGCGACTAATACAGATGACAAGGGTAACCTGGCGTGGGCCCAGACGAGCACTGCCAAGGGGGTGACGCCAACTCTTGCGGACGGCCTCATGCACATGCGCTACGAGGAGAAGACGCAGGGTACCAAGACAGTTTTGCGCTATGTCGAGGACGGTGGCACCCGCAACGGCCAGCTGGCGATTATCTATGCCGACACGGGCATCAACCGCATGGCCCTCTATCAAGACGATGACGCCACCAATGGCACTGACCTGGGCACGCTCCAGCTCAACCATCTCTTTACCACGGCAACGGCTGTGCAGTATACCGACCGTCGTGTGGCACGTCTGCAAGTGACCAAGACCGTGACGGCGGACAACGGCCTTACCGCGCCTACCAAGGATGCGAAGGGCGAAGACCTGACGTTTACGTTTAAGTTCACCCTGCCGGATTCCGAGAAGGGCTACGAGGCGCGTGTGTTCGACGCGGACGGCAAGCCCGCAGGCACGTCCTTTACGCTCAAGAACGGCGACGCCCATTCCATCAAGGCCGGCGAGACCATTCGCGTATACGACCTTATGCAGGGCGACAAGTATAGCGTGAGCGAGCTCACCACCAAGGGCGAGGAGTCCAACGGCAACGTGCTGGCGAGCATCGTTAACACCGTGACCGGCTCTGCCGATGAGTCGGTGCTTCCGGCTGGCTTTAGGCTCGTGAGCCGCAAAGCCGGCGGCGTGGAGCAGTCCGGAGCCGGCAACGCCATCGAGGGCACGATTGCTGCGCTCGTGGACGGAAACATTCCCGAGAGCAACAAGCTTGAGTTCACCAACAACTACAGCGCCAATCGCGTAACGCTCGACGCCCAGAGTGGCCTGAGAGCCAACAAGGTACTCAAGGGCCGCAATTGGGCCGATGGCGATACCTTTACCGCGCAGCTTACAGCCGAGGACAGCGTCCCTATGCCCGAGGGCGCCAGGAGCAAAGTGGCGACGGTCGAGCTCACCATGAAAGCCCAGACGGCAACATTTGGCGACATCACCTATGACAAGCCGGGCACGTACGCCTATACCATCAAGGAGGTTATCCCCGGTTCCGATGCCAGGGCAGACGGCATAAGCTATTCTGCCGCCTCCTATACCGCGACGGTTGTGGTGGAGGACAACCATGCCGGTGCTCTTGTCGTTAAGAGTGTGAAGGTGATGCAGGAGTGCAACGATGCAGGCGTCGAGACTAAGAAGGAGATTGCCGATAAGGTAGCGACCTTCACCAACCGTTATGACGAGCATGAGAAGAACATCATCATCCATGCTCAAAAGAACCTGACCGACAACGCCGGGACCTTCCCGCGTTCCCAGAACGCCTTTAGCTTTGAGCTCAAGGGTGTGGGCGGCTATGCGGATGCCGACGCAACGTTCAGCCCCGATACGTTCGACAAGAACATCAAGGCTCCCATGCCTCAGGGCGCCGAGGGCAACACCGCGACCGTGGGCAACAACGCCGATGGTACGGTGACGTGGCCGGCGATCTCCTATACCGCCAAGGCGGATGCGGGACGCGCCTACGTGTACAAGTTCGCTGAGAATCCCGGCAGTGTCGCGGGTATGGCCTACGACACATCGGTCTATTACGCCGTGGTGCGCAACGCCAAGAAGGGTGCTGGCATCGAGACCTCGATCGAGTACTACAAGGCCGCGACAGACGGCTCGGTAAGGCAGCTGGACACGAACGCCGTGCCTTCCTTTACCAATATATATAGCGTGGAGCCCACGAGCGTGACCCTGCAGGGCCAAAAGACCCTGAGCGGCCGCGACTGGAACCAGGGCGAGAACTACACCTTCAACCTTACCGCCGCTGCGGATGATGCCAGCACGACCGGTTTGAGCAAGACCACAAAGCAGGCAGTAACGGATGGTGCCGTTGCCATTAACACCGACCGGGCTACTGCCGGCGCGCCCGAGTCGGGACGCGTGGCCTCGTTTGCCTTTGGCACTGAAGCCGCCCCGACCGTGACGTTCAACCGCGCGGGCACCTTTAGCTTTAATATCACTGAGGACACCGCGCAGGATAGCCAAGCGAGCATGTACATGGACAAGCACACTGCGCGCGCGACCGTCGTGGTGACCGATCTGGACAAGGGCACCCACACGGGCAAGCTGCGCGTGTCGAGCGTGACCTACACCAACACCGACGCCTCCGATGCGGATAAGGCCGTAACCGATAAGGCTGCCTTTACCAACGCATACCATGCGTCGGGCACCTTTGGCGGCGTGACGGTGAGCAAGACCCTTCAGGGCCGCGCCTCCACGGCGGGCCAGTTTACCTTTGCCGTGACGGGCCTTTGGTACAACGGCGTCCAGACGTCGGTCGATGGCGCCGAGGCCAATCTGTCCAATAAGGCGGCGGAGGCTGGCGTGTCCGGCGCCGTGGTGGGCACGAACGGGGCGGAGAAGCTCTTTGCTCGTACGATCACCGAGCAGGATCTGGGCCATACGTTTGCCTATCGCATCCACGAGAACCAGCCTGCTACTGCTGCCGGCTACACCTATGACACCGGCTACACCGGCGATGCAATCGTGCTCGTTAAGGTTCTTGCGCGTGGCAACGACCCTGCCAAGCTCTACACCGTGACGACCGTGCTCAAGGGTGCGGGCGTGACGGAGCTGCTGGGCGATGGCGCCAATGCGAGCGCGTTGACGGACGAGAAGATTGCCGAGCTTGATCGGGATCCGAATACCTATGTGCAACAGTACGATGCAAGTGAGGCCGGTACCACAACGCCCGCCGTATCGTTTGTGAACCGTTATGCGGCAAGCCTCGACTATGGCGCCGCTGGCGGCCTGCAGATCGAGAAGACGCTGACGTATCCCAAGGACGCGACGGTGTTTGGCTCGCCCAAGAGTACGTTCCGCTATATCGTCAAGCCCGCCGATGAGACATCTGCCAAGAAGGTCGGCATTACCATGGACGGCAAGGTCTTTGAGACCGCAAACGTCGAGGCCAATGTTCCCAAGACCGTGAGCTTGGTTCCTGCGCGCGGGCTGACTTTCACTCAGAATGATGCCGGCAAGACGTTTACCTATACCGTGGCCGAGATTGACGACAAGGCGACGGGCTATACATACGACAAGACGGTCCATACGGTTAAGGCTGTCGTGGCGGACAACGGCGACGGCACGCTCAGGGTCACGACATCGGTAAGCAAGACAGTTGATGGCAAGGACGAGCTCGAGGGTCAGTGGATCTACCCCTCGGATGCAACGTCCACCGGCGTCGCGACGGTCAAATTCAAGAACACCTATATGGTCACCGAGGCAGCGACCTACACCCCGTCCGTGACGAAGGTGGTTGCCGGCCGCGATGCTGAGGGCAAGTTCACCTTTGCCATGACCGCGGCTGACGATGTTACCCGGGCTGCCATCGACGGCAAGCTCATCACTGGCTCTTCGATGAGTGCGGACAACGGCTATGCCGAGCAGAGACAAACGAGGGACAAGCTTGCCGACGGCGCGCACGATAAGATTGACTTCTCGACGCTTACCTTCAACAAGCCGGGCACGTATACGTTCGCCATTAACGAGGTGGCTCCGAACAGCGGCCTTGGCGAGTGGAAGTATGACCAGCACGTCTATACCGTGACGGTTACCGTAACCGATGAGGGCGGCAAGCTTGTGGCCCGCCCCGATGGCACGACCGGCTCGGAGGGCTTCATCTTTACCAATAGCTACAGAACTTCGACGAGCTACGAGCTCCAGGGCGGTCTGGAGATCGTCAAGACGCTCAAGGGCAAAGACCTGCATGCCGGCATGTTTGGCTTTACGGTGACGGGCGAAGATCCCGCCTCGACCGCAAAGCTTAAGGCGCTGCTGCGTGCGGACAAGGATAAGGGCGAGCTTACCGTTACCAACGATGAGCCGCAGGCCGACGGCACGTCCCACACCGGCATTTTGGGTGGCCTGACCTTCGCGACGGAAGATGCAGGCAATACGTTTACCTACAAGGCGGTCGAGAATAAGGGCAACAAGGTCGGCTATACCTACGATACGTCCTATTGGACGGTGGCGATTACGGTCAAGAACCGCGGTGACGGTTCGCTCTATACCGTGACTACCGTCAGGCACTATGACTCCAACGATGTCGAGCTTCCCGCTGATGCAAAGACCTTTAGCTCCGAGAGCGGTGCCGCCGAAGAGGCTCAGGTGTTCTTCGCCAACAGCTACGCCGCGTCCGGAACATTCGACGGTCTCACTGCCGAGAAGGTAATGGACTCCGGCGACAAGATCAAGGCTGGTCAGTATACGTTTGACGTGTATGCGGAGAAGGTCGACGGTACGCTCCAATGGATGGATAAGGGCACGACCAAGGCGGGCGAGAGCGGTACCGCGACGGTCGACTTTGGTAAGGTTTACTTTAAGCTTGGCGATGCTGCCAGCGGACCCCAAGGACTGACGATTGATCTTGCCAGCGCCGTGGCGGATGGTGTTGCCACTAAGCAGCACAATGCCGACCACACCACTACCTACAGCTTTAACCTGGTGGCAAAGGAGCGCTTGGCCGACCTGCCAGATGGCGTGCGTCCTGTAGACACGTCCGCGACGTGCCGCGTGCTGCTCGAGGTGACCGACAACAACAACGGCAAACTTACGTCCAAGGTGACCTATCGCGATGGTACCAAGGACGGCAAGATCGTCTTCCACAACACGCGCGATAAGGTCAAGACGATCGGCACGGCTGCGAAGCCCAATGTGGACATCGACGGACAGCTGCTTTCCGTGGGTGACTCTTATATCTACACCATCAACTGGACAAACACCGAGGTCGATGCCAAGGGCAACCTGGTTCCGGCCAATGTAACCGTTACCGATGAGCTTCCTGTCGGCGTTGTGTTCGAGGCCTTTGAGGGCGAGAATGCCGATAAGGGCACTGCGAGCGGTCAGTCGCTCACCTGGAACCTGGGTGACCAGCTCGCGGGCAGCCACGGTTCGGTGCGCGTGCGCGTCAAGATTACCGAGGACGCTGTGAAGGATGCTCAGGGCGCTGTCGGCACCGTTGAGAACAAGGCCACCGTTACGGTTGCCAACAGGAGCTATACCGGTACCACGACTAACTACGTGCCCAAGAAGTCCGAGAGCGATGCTCAGGATTCGAATGAGTCGGGTGTGGCGCTGGGCGATGAGCTCACCTATACCATCGGCTACAAGAACACCGAGAACAAGCAGGCTACGGTGACGGTCTCCGATGCCGTTCCCGCGGGAACCGAGTTCGTGGAGTTCGCGGGGGACCATGCGGATGTCGCATCCAAGGACAACGGCGGTAACCTCACCTGGACGTTGGCGGACGTTCCCGCCGGCGAGGAGGGCACGGTCCAGTTTAGGGTCCGCGTGACCGAGGACGCGTTCAAGAGCGGCGGCGCTTCGGACGATATCTCCAATCAGGCGTCGGTGACGGTCGGCAACAACCCTGCCGTTAAGACCAACACCACTACCGACGAGGTCTCTGACGGCCGCCTGACGCTGAGCAAGACGGTCACGGCCGCTGAAGGAATCACCGCGCCCAACAAGGCATTTACCTTTAAGGTGCTGCTCTACCAGGCCGATGGCACAACGCCTCTGGCCGGCACCTTTGCGTACGCCGGTCGACCCAGCGGCACCAATGGCACCTATGTAAGCGGACAGATCAAGAGCGGGGATACTATCGCGCTTAAGGCCGGCGGCTCCGTGACGGTTACCTTGCCCGTGGGTGCGCACTATGAGGTACAGGAGCTCGACTCCAAGGGCAACCTCATGACGAGCGAGGACGGCTTTACGGTTGCCGACAAGACGAACCCGCAGAAGGGCACCGTCAAGCAGGCTACGCAGACGGGCTTCACCAATGCCTACAGCGTGGAGTCCACGAAGGTGGAGAACGCCTTTAAGGTGCAAAAGAAGATCTCCGGCCGCAACTGGACTAAGGCGGATGCCTTTACCATGACGCTGACTGCCCAGGGCGAGGCGCCCATGCCCGAGGGCGCCAAGGAGGGCGTGGCGACGATTACGCTGAAGAAGGACGTTCAGGTCGGCAACTTCGGCGCCATCGAGTACACCAAGCCCGGTACCTATGCCTATGTGATTGCCGAGCAGGCGGGTGACGAGGCGGCCCTCACCTTCTCGAAGGCCACCTATCGCGCTACCGTCACGGTGACCGACGACGGCGCCGGAAAGCTGACTGCCAAGACCAAGATTGCACAGCTGACCGACGATGCCGGTAATACTGCCGAGCGTACGGTCGAGGCGGCGGTCTTTACCAACGCCGCTAAGACCGGCAGCCTCACCGTTACGAAGACGGTCGTCAGCGGCGACAGCCAGCGCGAGTTCGGCTTCACGGTGGCGCTCACCGATGGGGACGGCGAGCCCGTCTCCGGCACCTTCGGCAAAGGCGACGGCGCCGTGGCGTTCACGGACGGCAAGGCGACCTTCACGCTCAAGCACGGCGGGGAGAAGACCATCGCCGGCCTGCCCGTGGGCGCGCGCTACACCGTGACCGAGGACGCGGCCGAGGGCTACACGACCGCGGTTGACGGGGCGGCGGGCTCCAAGGCCGAGGGCACCGTGACCGAGGCCGGCGCGACCGTCGCGTTCACCAACACGTACGGGACGGCCACCGAGGGCAGGGACGTCTCCACCGTGGGGCTCTTCACCAAGACGCTCGAGGGCCGCGATTGGACGGAGGACGACAGCTTCCAGTTCACGCTCACGGGCGAGGACAGCGCGCCCATGCCCGAGGGCTCCGTTGACGGCTCCAAGACCGTCAGCGTGACGGCCGCCGGGACCAAGGCGGGCGAAAAGGTCGCCTTCGACTTCGGCTCCATCCGCTATACGCTTGATGACATCAAGGACGCCGGGTTCGCCGAGGTCGGCGGCAAGCGCGTGCGCGCCAAGACCTTCACCTACACGGTGCGCGAGGTCGGGCCCGCTGACGGCTCTGCCATCGCCGGCGTGGCCTACGACGGCCACGCCGCCACGATGACGGTGACCGTGACCGACGACGGCTCCGGCAACCTCACGGCCACGACGCCCGCGATCGCGCAGGCGAGCGGCGGCGACTTCGTGAACACCTACACGACCGAGCTCGACTACTCGGCCCGTGCGGGCGTGCGCCTGTCCAAGACGCTCTCCGGCCGCGCCATGGAGGCGGGCCAGTTCGCCTTCACCGTGACCGCCGACGCCGAGACGGCTGCCAAGCTCGGCCTCAAGACCGGCAAGAATGCCTACGCCGTGGCCGCGGCCGATGACGGCGCGGCCGACCTGATCGACCTCATCGGCGGCGCCGCAAAGGGCGACGTGACGTTCACCGACGCCGACGCGGGCAGGACCTACAGCTTCACCGTAGCCGAGACCAAGCTCGGCGGCGAGGGCTATACCAACGACACCGAGCCGCGCACGGTGACCATCGCGCCCGCCTACGACACCGCGACGGGCAGGCTCACGGTCACGACCACGGTCGTCAAGGACGGCGTCGAGGTCGCCCGCAGCGAGGTCTCGACGGCAGACGACGCCACGGCGCTGCCCGCGCCCGTGACGGTCGCGTTCCAGAACTCCTACGAGGCCACCGGCGCGCTCGGCGGCGAGGGCAGCGTGGCCATCGGCGCCACCAAGACGCTGATGGGCCGCGCCGCGGCGGCGGGCGAGTTCTCGTTCTCCGTCCGCGATGCCCACGGCAACGTGGTCGCGACCGCGTCCAACCGCGCCTCCGGCGACGGCGAGGCCGCGGAGCTCGCGTTCTCGCCCATCGCCTACACCACCGACGCGCTCGAGCAGATGGTGGGGGATGACACCGCCACTAAGGCGGCCGACGGCTCCTGGACCATCCCCTATACCGTTTCCGAGGACACGGCGGCGCTGCCCGCGGGCGTGACGGCGACCGCGTCGAGCTTCGACATTACGGTCAAGGTGGCCGATAACGGCAAGGGCGGGCTGGACGTGGCCGTGACCTATCCCGATGGCACCGACGGCGCGCTGCCGTTCGTGAACGGCTACGGCACCAACGAGGCGACGGTCGACCTCGCGGGCACCAAGACGCTGGCGCTCGGCCAGGCCGGACTCGGCCTGACGCAGGCCGACATCGCGGGCAAGTACACCTTCAAGGTTGAGCCGCTGGACGGCGCGCCCGCACCGGTCGACGCCTCCGGCAAGACGGTGGCCGAGGCGACCAACGACGCTGCCGGCAACGTCGAGCTGGGCCGCGTCACGTTCAGGCAGCCGAGCGACCTCAGCGATGCCGAGGTCGACGCCAACGGCATGCGGACCAAGACGTTCGCCTACCGGGTGAGCGAGTCCGGATCGGTCGACGGCGTGGCAAACGACGCGGTGGCGACCAGGACCTTCACGGTCAAGGTGGTCGAGGACACCCGCGCCGGCACGCTTACCGCGGAGGTCCTGCCCGCCGAGGGCACGCCCCAGGGTAAGGGCGCGTTCGAGTTCACCAACACCTACGGCGTCGACCCCACCCCGAGCTCCGTCACCGACCAGATCAAGGTGAACAAGAAGCTCAAGGGCCGCGACCTGGCCGAGGGCGAGTTCGAGTTCCAGCTGATCGAGATTGCCGCCGACGGCAGCGAGAGCGTCGCGGCGACGGGCAAGAACGCCGCCGACGGCGCGGTCGCGCTCGGCACCATCACCTATACCGCGCCCGGCACCCACAGCTACGAGCTGCGCGAGGTCGCCGGCGCGGCGGGCGGCGTGACGTACGACAGGGCGACCTACCGCGTGCACACGACGGTCACCGATGCCGGCAACGGCACGCTCACCGTCAAGCACGAGCTCGCGGACGCCGAGGGCAACCCCACGGGCGATGACTCGGTGACGTTCACCAACGGCTACGAGGCCGCGCCCGTCACCCTCAAGCTGGGCGCCGCCAAGGTGCTCAAGGGCGCCGAGCTCAAGGCGGGCCAGTTCAGCTTCGAGCTCAAGAGCCGGGACGGAAAGGTGATGTCGACCGCCAAGAACGCCGCGGACGGCAGCGTCACGTTCGACGCCCTGACCTTCAAGCGGGCCGGCACCTACACCTTCACGGTGAGCGAGGTCGACGACGGCCAGGCGCACGTGACCTACGACAGGGCCGTGCACAAGATCGTCGTCACGGTGAGCGACGAGGCGGCAGACGGCTCCAAGACGGGCTACCTGTCGGCGAAGGTCTCCTACGAGGGTGACGCCAACGTGCTGCCGGTCTTCACCAACAGCTACGTCGAGGAGCCCGGGACCCCCGGCACCCCCGAGAACCCCGGCACGCCGGGCGGCGGTTCGGGCGGCGGTTCCGATAGCGGCTCCGGCAGCGGCGGCTCCGGCGGCGACTCCAAGGGCGGCATGCCCGACACCGGCGACCGCAGCCTGCCGGCGGCGGCACTCGCTGCCATGGCCGGCATCGGCGCGCTGGCCGTCGCGGGCGGCGCGGCCCTGTACCGCAGGCGCCGCTAGCGATATGCACGAGTGGGGCGAATCCATCCGATGGGTTCGCCCCACTTGCCCTGCTGGGCGGGAGCGGGTAAGATATACCG
>CAKUGX010000011.1 GCA_934654765.1 uncultured Collinsella sp.
GATATGAGTGTCGTTTTGCCGGTTCCGCTGTTGCCGCGGATGAAGGAAATGTTGCGTTTAAAGGTGAGCGTGTACTTTACTTTTGCGCGCTCGACGACAACGGTATGCGTTCCCCTCATTGCTCATCAACATCCAAGAAGTCATTAGTGGCACCGACAAACTCCTGCATGTTCCTGACGATGCGGCCATCGTTATCGATGCGAACCTCAAAACGCTTCCAAGGGAACTTCATGATGTGGTAAAGGGTTACAAGGACGTCTTGCTCTTTGCCAATTTTAAGCAACCAGCGAGCGCAGTTGTCGCCACAGGTGGAGGCGTTAAATACCTTATCGGGGAGATTGCGTACTAGTAGCAGCGTCTTAACGCCGCCGGACAGTTCGAGTGGGGTGATCGAGCCCAGTTGTTTGCTTACGATGTTGTGGGGACCGATGAGCTCGGATCCGTCCACGCTTTTAATGATCTGTGCAGCCAGGGGGTCCTCGAACCAGGAGTCCAGGTACGAGTTCCTAAAATAGGTTTCGGTATCGTAAATGGAACCGGGGTAATCTCCCAGGTGAATGCTCAGCATGCGGATCTCCAGACGTTGTGGGAATGCAACGATTATATGCCAGTAATAAAATGCCGGCAGCAGCGAGGTCGCTGCTGCCGGCGCTGGTGTTGTAGTCACACGAGTCAGTGCTCGTGAATTGGCACCGCCCAGCTACTTTCCGAGATGCTCTTTCAGCAGCTCGAGCGCGTGGGTGTAGCCCTGCAGGCCTTCGCCGGTGATGGTGGCGAAGCAGGCTAGACGCGCGTAGCTCACCTGGCGGAAGTCCTCGCGCGTTTCGACGGCGCTGATGTGGACCTCGACGGCGGGGATGGCGACGGCCTTGAGCGCGTCGAGGATCGCAACGCTCGTGTGCGTGTAGGCTGCCGGATTGATGACGATGCCGTCGACCTTGCCGTAGGCCTCCTGGATCTTGTCGACGATGCTGCCCTCGTGGTTGGACTGGAAGACCTCGACCTCGTCAAAGCCCTGCGCGGTGCCGGCTTCCTTGCAGATCTGGACCAGGCGGTCATAGTTGTCGCTGCCGTAGATGCCCGGCTCGCGAATGCCAAGCATGTTGAGGTTGGGGCCGTTGATGACGAGTGCTTTCATGGTCGCTTCCTTTGCGTTCGGGCGTTTCGGCGGGGTGGAATGGAAAACCACCACAAAGGTGCCTGTCCCCTTTGTGGTGGTTTTTGGTTAGAGGGTGTCGAGGAGGGCTTGGGCGGTGTTGGCGGCACTGTCGCGGGAGTCGATGATGTAATCGGCCCAGGCGCGGTAGCGCGGCATGCGCTGCTCGGCCAGTTTATCGATGCCGTCGCGGGCGGTGATGGGGCGGCCCTTGTGGGCGAGCTCATCGAGCTTGCGGTTGAGCATCACAATCTGGCTGTTCTGGTGCAGCAGCGGGTAGTTTTCGTCGCGCGTGACGACGCCACCTCCCGTGGAGAGCACCAGACCGCTGCGCTTGGAAATGTCGGCCAAGGCAGCCGTTTCCTGCTCGCGGAAGGTCGACTCGCCGCGCTCGACGATAAAGTCGGCGCAGGGCATGCCGAGGCGCTCCTCGAGGGCAAGGTCAAGGTCGATGTGCTCACGGCCCGTGAGCTGTGCCACCTGCTCGCCCACGCGTGTTTTGCCCGAGCCGGGCATGCCAATCAGCGCGATGTTCTGCTCATGGCGGGACAGGCGCTCCGTCACATCCAGGATGCGCTCGCGCGGGGTGATCTGGCCGGTGTAGCGCTCGACGGCCTGTGCGGCCTGGGCAACGAGCATCAACAGGCCGCCGATGCAGGGGATGCCGCGGCGCTCGGCCTCGAGCATGAGCCCCGTGCGGGCGGGGTTGTATACGATGTCAATGACTCCCTCGAGCACATCGAGGCCCTCGAGCGTGCAGGGCGCATCGGGGCAGTGGGGGAACATGCCGGCGGGCGTGCAGTTGACGAGCAGCGCGGCGTCGGACTGCTGGGCGATGTTTTCGTAGTTGACTTCACTCGTGCGGCCTACAGGCACGACGATGGCGCCTAGGTCGCCGAGCACCATGCTTGCTGTGGTGCCGGCACCGCCGGTGGCGCCGAGCACGAGGGCCTTCTTGCCAGCGACCTCGACGCCCAGTTCCTCGACTAGGCACTGAAAACCGAAGTAGTCGGTGTTGTCGCCGCGCAGACGGCCATCGGGCAGACGCGTGATGGTGTTGACGTTGCCCATGCGCTCGGCGAGCGGGCTCAGCTCGTCCAGGTACTCCATGACGGCGCGCTTGTAGGGGATGGTCACGTTGGTGCCTTCCCACTCCTCGCCCGTCATAAAGGCCTCGAGGTCCTCGGGCTCGCGCTCAAAACGCACGTACTCCAGGCCTACGAGCTCCTTGTAGATGGTCGGGGTGTAGCTGTGGCCCAGCACGCGGCCCAGCACGCCGTAGGGGCGGGTTGCGGCGGTATCGGTCATCTAGAGCACCTCCGTGTAGCTGCCAAAGTAGGTGAAGCTCTCGCATACGTCATCGATGGAATCGAGCAGGTCGTCGAGGGCCTTGCTGCCAAAGGGGCAGTCCAGGTCAAAGTAGAACATAAACTCAAAGTCGTGCCCGGGGATGGGTCGGCTCTCGAGCTTGATGAGGTTGATGTTGAGCGCGTAGAAGCGCTCGAGCACGCGGTAGAGGGCGCCCGGCTCGTTAGTCGTGGTGATCATGAGCGAGGTGCGGTTGGCGCCGGGGTAGACGCGCGGCTCGCGGCTGATGACGACGAAGCGCGTGTAGTTGTTGTCCGAGTCCTGGATGTTGGGCTCCAACACCTCCAGGCCGTAAAGCGTCGCACAGCTGCGCGAGGCGATGGCGGCAACATCGGTGCGGTCGGAGTTGGCAACCATTTCGGCCGACATGGCCGTGTTGGGGTACTTGGTGGCGTGCAGGTCGTGGGCCTCGATAAAGCCGGCACACTGGGCGATGGCTTGGCCGTGGCTGTAGACCTCGCGCACGTCCTGCAGCTTGGTGCCGGGTTTGACGAGCAGGTTGTGGTCGATCTTGAGGCGCAGCGAGCGCACGATGTGGAAGTCGAACTGCGCGAGCAGGTCGTAGACGGCGTTGACCGAGCCAGCGGTGGAGTTTTCGATGGGCAGCACGCCAAACTCGCAGAAGCCGTCGCGCACGGCGCGCATAACGCCTTCGAAGGTCTCGAAAAACGCGATGTCGGGCACGTCGAAGAGCTTGCACGCGGCGATCTGACTGTAGGCGCCCTCGACGCCCTGGCAGGCGACGGAGGCCGTTTGAGGGAAGGGCGTATCGAAGGCTGTGGCCGTGGCATGGGCCTTTTGCGAGACGGTGATGCCCTTGAGCTCGTTGATGTAGCGCTGCTGCTCGGCCTTGCTCATGCTCATGAGCAAGCGGAACAGGGTGATGGTCTGCGCCTCGTAGCGCTCGGGCGCGCGGCTGGCGAGGTTGTTGAGCTTGGAGCGCTCACGGGCGGGGTCGAAGACGGCCTTGCCCATCTCGATTTTTGACTTGGCGACCTCGGTGGCAATGTCCATGCGCTCGACAAAGCTGTTGAGGAGCGTGGTGTCGATGCCATCGATGGCCTGGCGGATGTCAGCAAGGTCCATGGAGACCCCTTTCACGTGTCGGGGGATGTTGAGGGCTGGGTAGTTAGCGCTGGGCGGCGTCTTCGAGGAGGGCGTCCCAGATGGCAAGGGCGGCGGCTGCCTCGGCTACGGGGACAGCTCGGGGGACGATACAGGGATCGTGGCGGCCGTGGACCGAGAGCTCGGCATTTTCCATGGCGTCCATGTTCACGGTCTGCTGCTCGCGGCCAATGGAGGGCGTCGGCTTTACGGCCATGCGCCACATGACGGGCGCACCGGTCGAAATGCCGCCCAGGATGCCTCCGGCGTTGTTGGACTCGACCTCAATCTCGCCGTTCTCGGCGTCGATGCGATACGGGTCGTTGTTCTCGCTGCCGCGCATGGCGGCCACGGCAAAGCCCATGCCAAATTCCACGCCCTTTACGGCGGGAATACCAAAGGCGATGTGCGCGATACGGTTCTCGATACCGTCGAACATCGGATCGCCGATGCCCGCGGGCAGGCCGTAGATGCCGCACTCCACGATGCCGCCGATGCTATCGAGCTCGTCGCGCGCGGCCAGGATCTCCTCGCGCATGCGACCGGCAGCGGCGGCGTCGATGCACGGCAGGTCGTTCTCAAGGATCGCCTTACGGTCGGACTCGCGATAGACCATGTCATCCATGGGCAGGTCGGAGATGCCGCCGATCTGTGCAACGTGTGCCATCACTTTAATGCCGCGGGCCTCGAGCGCCTGCAGCGCGATGCCGCCGGCGATGCACAAGGGCGCCGTCAGGCGACCGGAGAAGTGCCCACCGCCGGCAACGTCATGCATGTTGTGGTACTTCACGCGCGCCGGGAAATCCGCATGGCCCGGGCGGGGCTTGCGGCGCAGCTCGGAGTAGTCCTTGGAGCGCGTGTTAGTGTTTTCGATAATCGCTGCGATGGGCGCGCCGGTGGTGTGTCCATCGACCACGCCGGCGATAATGTGCGCGGCGTCGGCCTCGCGGCGCTTGGTCGCGGTTTCATCGCGGCCGGGGGCACGACGGTCCAAAAAGGCCTGCAGCTGCTCCTGGTCGACGGCAATGCCTGCCGGAATGCCATCGAGCGAGCAGCCGATGGCGGGGGAGTGCGACTGGCCGAAAATGCTCAGATGCAAGACGTTGCCAAAGGTCGAGGACATGCTATTCCTCCTCGAGCGTGACCTTGCCGCCCAGCAGGCGGTAGTGGTCGAAGAAATCGGGATAGGACTTGTTGACGGCCTCGGCGCCGTGGATCACGACCTCGCCGGTGGCGCGGCTCGCGGCGATGGCGGCCATCATGGCGATGCGGTGGTCGTTGTGCGAATTGACCTCGCCGCCAGTAAAGGCATCGACGCCCTTGATGATGAGGTCGTCGCCGGCAATGCGCACCTGTGCGCCCAGCGCGGTGAGCTCGCGGGTGGTGGTGACCAGGCGGTCGGATTCCTTGATGCGCAGACGCGCGCAGTCGCGGATGAACGTGCGGCCCTGCGCCAGCGAGGCAACGGCCGAGATGACGGGCACCAGGTCGGGAATGTCGTGGGCGCTCATCTCAAAGCCAGCGAGCTTGTCGGACTGGACGGTGGCGGCGTTGGTGGAGCGCACGATGCGGGCGCCAAAGCGCGAAAGCGCGGCGAGCACGTTTCGGTCGCCCTGCGCGGAGCTCAGGGACACACCCTCGACGGTGATGGGGTCGGTGCCGATGGCACCGGCGCACAGCCAAAAGGCGGCGTTGGACCAGTCGCCCTCGACGGCCACGCTGCCGGGCGTGCGGTACGAGCCGCTGTTCACGCGGAAGTTCGTAACCTCGGGCTGGCCGTCCTTGGCGGGGATGCGCTCGACGTTGACCTCGACTCCAAAGGCCTTCATGGCCTGGATCGTCAGGTTGATGTAGGGTCGGCTCTCGATGAGGCCGGTCACTTGCACGCACGAGGGCTGGGCCAGCAGCGGGGCTGCCAGCAGCAGGCCCGAGATGTACTGCGAACTCACGTTGCCCGGCAGCACAAAGGTGCCCGGGCGCATGCGTCCGCTCGTCTTGAGCGGAAAACCGCCCAGACCCTGCAAGTCGCAGCCGGCGGCAATGATTTCGTCCGAAAGCGGGGAGAGCGGGCGGGCGCCCAAGCGACCCTGGCCCACAAAGGTGGCCTCCGCACCCAGCGCGCAGGCGACGGGCAGCATAAAGCGCAGCGTGGAGCCACTCTCACCGCAGTCGAGCGTGCCGCCGGCAAGGGCCTTGAGCAGGCCAAATTCAACGCTCTTCATGGTGGGGTGGACCTGGAAGCCGTCCTCGACGGTCTCAATGCGGGCACCGAGCGCCGTGAGGCAGCGTACGGTGGCCTCAATGTCCGCGCAGGTGGTGTTGCAAGTCACGTGCGTCTCGCCGTTGGCAAGCGCGGCGCAGATGATGAGGCGGTGTGCCATCGACTTGGACGCGATGGCGGGAACGGTGCCCTTGAGCGGGGACGGGGTGATGCGGGCTAGCATGCGGATGCGTCTCCCTTCTGGCCGAGGCCCTCGGCAATTAAATCGTGGAAGGTGGAGAGCGGCGTGCGGTCGATACTGCAGCGGCCGATGTCGTGCGGAATCACCAGGTCGATGGTGTCGCCCGCGCGCTTTTTGTCGTGGAGCGCCTCGGTAAAGACGGCATCGGCATCCAAGTCACAGCGGGTCTTGAGACCGTGACGGGCGCAGAGCTCCTCAATGCGATCGGGCAGCTCGGCGTCGCAAATGCCATGCAGCGCTGCGGCGCGCGTGATGATGCCCATGCCGATCGACACGCAGTTGCCGTGGCCGAGCTCAAAGTGCTCGCAGGCCTCGACGGCGTGTCCGGCGCTATGTCCAAAGTTGAGCAGCTTGCGCTGGTTGGTCTCGCGCTCGTCGGCAACGACCACGGCGCGCTTGATGTCGATATTGCGGGCGATGATGAGCGCCACGCGGGCGACGTCGCGGTTGAGGAGCTCCAGCGTGAGCGGGGTCTTCTCCAGCTCGTCGAAAAGCTCGGGATCGGCGATCACGGCGTGTTTGACGACCTCGCCGCAGCCGTCGGCGAACTGCTCGGGCGTGAGGGTCGCCAGACATCCCACGTCGGCGATAACCACGCTCGGCTGCCAAAACACGCCGGCGAGGTTCTTGCCGGCAGCCAGGTCGATGGCCGTCTTGCCGCCGACCGAAGAATCTACCATGGCAAGCAGGCTCGTGGGGATCTGCACAAACTTGCAGCCGCGCATGTAGGTGGCGGCCACAAAGCCGGCCACATCGCCCACGACGCCGCCGCCGAGCGCCACGATCACGTCGGAGCGCGAAAGCTCGTGCTCGGCCACAAACTCCAAAATGGCAACGTAGGTCTCGGCGCGCTTATGGGCCTCGCCGGCCTCGAAGGTGCAGATGCTCGCCTCGTAGCCAGCTGCCTCAAGGCTCTGCTTAACGGGCACCTGGTAGAGCGGACCCACGTTGGTGTCCGTCACGATGACGGCGCGAGAGCCGCCGGCGGTGGCGCGTACGAGCGGGCCTGCCTGCTCCAGCAAAAACGTGCCCACGTGCACCTGGTAGGGGCGTGCGGTGTCGATATCGATGGTAATCGCCATAAGCTTCGGTCCTTTCGACCTGGCGTGATAGGTGGTCTAGTGGGAGGCCTCGTCGTCGAGCGCGCGCTTAATGCGGTCGCCCTCGGCAAGGAGGTTCTCCAGATAGCGCTGGTCGCGGTCCTTGAGCGCGCGGCTGTAGGCGTTAAGCGACTCGATCAGATGGTCGATCTCGAAGGCGAGAGCGTCAGCGTCGTCGATCATGAGCTCGGACCACATCTGCGGGTTGAGGTGTGCCACGCGGGTGAGGTCGCGGTAGCTACCGGCCGAAAAGCCATGATGGACCTGAGCGGTCGGGCTTTTGACGTAGGCGTTGGATACCACGTGCGCAAGCTGGCTCGTAAAGGCGATGACGCGGTCGTGCTCGGCGGCGTTGGTCACGCTGAACTTGCCAAAGCCCAGGGGACGCACCATCTCGCGCACCTGGCCCAAAAGCTCCAGCTTAAGTGCATCGTCCACCGCGGGCGGCACGAGCACCAGCGGTGCGCCCTGGAACAGGTCGGCGCGGGAGTGCGCATAGCCCGAGAACTGCGTGCCCGCCATGGGGTGCGCGCCCACAAAGTAGAAGCCCTGCTCGTGGGCGAGCTCAAAGGCGCGCTCGCACACGATGCCCTTGACGCCCACGGTGTCGATGACCACGGGGCCCATGATGGCCTCGGTGTCGGTGGCGTCGGCGAGCGCCTGGGCGTGCGCCTCGAGCCACTCGATGCACGCCTCGGGGTAGCAGGCCAGCACGATAATGTCGCACTCGCCGAGCGTCTCGTTGTTGAGCTCGCCGGCGACGGTGCCCATGCTGGCTGCCGTCATGACATCGTCATCGGGATCCCAGGCCAGCACGCGGACGCCCGCCTGCGCATAGCCGCGGGCGAAGCTGCCGCCGATGAGGCCAAGGCCGACGATACCGGCACACTTGGGGCCGCCCTGGTTAACGCGTGCGTTTCTCACCGTGCCCATTGCTACTCCGTAACGGTCTCTTGGCAGACGACCTCGCGAATAGCGCGGATGCGGCGCATCGTGTCGTCGAACTGGTCGGGGGTGAGGGCCTGAGCGCCGTCGGACCAGGCGCGGCTCGGGTCGTCGTGGACCTCGATCTCCAGGCCGTTGGCACCGCAGGCGGTCGCGGCGAGCGCCATGGGCTCAACGTAGCGGGTGTAGCCGGTGGCGTGGCTGGGGTCGGCGACGACGGGCAGGTGCGACAGGTGGTGCAGCACCGGCACGGCGTTGAGGTCGAAGGTGTTGCGGGTGCGGGTCTCGAAAGTGCGGATGCCGCGCTCGCACAGGATGACGTTGTCGTTGCCCTCGCTCATGATGTACTCGGCGGCCATGAGCAGCTCGTCGATCGTGCCGGACATGCCGCGCTTGAGCAGGATCGGGGTCTTGGTCTTACCGACCTCTTTGAGCAGGGGGAAGTTCTGGGCGTTGCGGGCGCCAATCTGCATGACGTCGATCTTCTTGTCCAGGAAGATCTGCACGTCGCGCGGGTCCATGATCTCAGTGACGATCGGCATGTCGAGCTCGGCCGATGCCTCGCACAGCAGGTCAAGGCCGGCGGGGCCCATGCCCTGGTAGGCGTACGGGGAGGTGCGCGGCTTGTAGGCGCCGCCGCGCAGCATCGTGGCGCCGGCGGCCTTCACGCGGCGGGCGATGCGGATGAGGTTCTCGCCCTCGACGGAGCAGGGGCCGGCGATGACCTGGAACTGGTCGCCGCCGATCTTGACGCCGTGGCCGCAGTCGATGATGGAGTCCTCGGGGTGGAACTTGCGGTTGGCGCGCTTGAACGGCTCGGAGACGCGCTGTACGCGCTCGACGACGTCCATGGACTCGAGCAGGAACGGGTCGATCTTGGTCGTGTCGCCCACCAGGCCGATGATGGTCTCGTTCTCGCCACGCGAGACGTCGGTCTTGAGACCCTTCTTCTCAATCCAGCTGACGATGTGGCTGACGGCCTCGTCGCTGGCGCTCTGCTTTAAAATTGCAATCATGGTGTGCCTCTCACCTCGATGGATATCCTTTGCAAAAACGGCCCGCATCGCGAGCCGTGTATATATGGTGCATGAGAGTTTATACTATCTGACTCACTTTTGCCTTCTAAAGTGTGCCGATGCGGCGCGTCTTCCTCGGAATTGCAAAGCTTTTTCTTTTATTTTGATAGCCCGTGGTGCACTTGGGTATAATGCATTCCGTTCGCCCTATTAGCTCAGGGGATTAGAGCGTCTGCCTCCGGAGCAGAAGGCCGTTGGTTCGAATCCAACATGGGGCACCATCGAACGTAAGACCGTCCGAACCTCGTATGGTCCGGGCGGTTTTCTTATACCGATACGACGTGATGGGACGTGGTATGGCAGCAACGGATATCGAGCGCGGACTCTCGACTGCCGAGGTTGAGGAACGCATTGCCGCTGGCAAGATCAACCGCAACATGGAGCTCAAGACCAAATCGGTCCGAGAGCTTATCATCGAGAACCTCTGCACGCTGTTCAACTTGATTAACGTGATCTTGGCGATTCTGGTCCTGTTGACCGGTTCGTTTAAGAACCTGACGTTCTTGTTCGTGGTGTTCTTGAACACGGCGATTGGCGTCATCCAGTCCATGCGTTCCAAGCGGATGGTCGACAAGCTTACGCTGCTTACCTCCAAGAAGGCCATTGCGGTGCGCGATGGCGCCGAGGTGGAGCTCGACCTGGACCAGATCGTGCTCGACGACATCATTCGCCTGGGACGCGGCGACCAGATTCCCGCCGACGCCGTGGTGGTGTCGGGCGAGGCGCTCGTTAACGAGAGCCTGCTGACGGGCGAGAGCGACCTCATTAAGAAGCAGCCCGGCTCCGAGCTCATGAGCGGCAGCTTTATCGACTCAGGCCTGCTGCGCGCCCGCGTGATCCATGTTGGTGCCGATAACTACGTGGCCAAGATCAACAACGAGGCCAAGTACGTCAAAAAGGTCAATTCCGAGATCATGAACGCGCTGAATGCCATCGTGCGTTTTGCGAGCATCATCATGATTCCGCTTGGCCTGGCGCTGTTCGCCTCGAGTGTGAGCGAGCTGTGGGATGCCGCGGGAACCCCGGGCGATAGCGCGCTTTCGTGGTGCTTCTCCGAGCTGTTGGCCGGTCGCGTGCCTTCTTCGGCGCTGCTGTCCACGGTGGGCGCCCTACTGGGCATGATTCCGCAAGGTTTGGTGCTGCTGACCTCGTCTGTGCTCGCCATCGCCACCGTGCGCTTGGCGCGCCGCAAGGTGTTGGCCCAGCAGCTTTACTGCATCGAGACGCTCGCGCGCGTCGACGTGCTGTGCCTGGACAAGACGGGCACCATTACCTCGGGCCGTATGGAGGTCGAGGGCACCTATCCGCTGCCGATCGAGGGCATGGGCGCGGGGGAGATCGAAGTCGCCGTTCCCGTCGATACCACGGTGCTCGATTTTGCGCTCGCCAACGTAGCGCGTGCGACTTCGGCCGATGCCAACGAGACCTGTCAGGCGCTGCTCAACTACTATGCCGATCGTCCGGTCGAGGTGTCTGAGCCGTTGTCGGTCATTCCGTTCTCGTCGTCCAAAAAGTGGAGCGGTGCTTCTTTTGCCCAGGGCTCCTATGTGATGGGTGCGGCGCAGTTTGTGCTTTCGGACCGCGTATTTGCGCAGGTCGAGAACCGTGTGGCCGAGCTTGCCGATACCTGCCGTGTGCTCGTGGTGGCGCGCGTGTATGGCTTTACGCCCGACGGCGATATGGTGGGAGAGGCCGAGCCCGTGGGCTTTGTGACCATCCGCGACGAGATTCGTACTTCGGCGGCCGAGACCATCGGCTTCTTTAACGAGCAGGGCGTGACCCTTAACGTGATCAGCGGCGATGACCCCCGCACGGTGTCGTCGATCGCGCGCGTGGTGGGCGTGCCGGGAGCCGATGCCTACGTCGATGCCACGACGCTCGATACGTCGTCCAAACTCGATGCAGCGGTAGACCGCTATCACGTCTTTGGGCGTGTGACGCCGCAGCAAAAGCGTGAGCTCGTGCAGGCGCTCAAGCGCCGCGGGCACACCGTGGCCATGACGGGTGACGGCGTCAACGACGTGCTGGCGCTCAAGGAGGCCGACTGTTCCGTGGCGATGGCCGCCGGCTCCGATGCCGCGCGCAACGTGGCCGAGATCGTGCTCGTCGATAATGACTTTGCCTCGATGCCCGCCGTGGTGGCCGAGGGCCGTCGTTCCATCAACAACCTGCAGCGCTCCGCCTCCCTGTTCCTGACCAAGACGCTGTTCTCGATGGGCCTGGCGGCGCTGTGCATCGCGCTGCCGCCGTATCCTTTTGAGCCCATCCAGATGACGCTCATCAACTTCTTCTGCATCGGCGCGCCGGGCTTTGTGCTGGGCCTGGAGCCCAACAACGCCCGCGTGAAGGGGTCGTTCCTGACGAACGTGCTTAAGCGGGCCCTGCCGGCGTCGATTGCGGTCATTTTGGCCGCGGCGCTCGATATCTTTGTGGCTCGCGTGTTTGGGTTTAGCCAGCTCACGCTGTCCACGATGTGCCTGCTCACGTCATGCGCGGCGAGCGTAAGCCTGATCTGGCGCATCTCACAGCCGCTCACGCCCTTGCGCGTGGTGCTCTTTGTGTTTGTCGTCGCCGGCATTTTGACGGGTGTTATCGGGTTCCCGGCTCTGCTGTCCATCGCCAACCTGTCGGTGAGCCAGATGGTCATTTTGGCGGTCATCGTGGTCTTTACCTGCTCGGTGTTCTTTAAGCTCGCCACGATGATGGATTCGCTTAAGCCTCGCCGCCGTCATGCAGCTACCGGCTTTGGCCGCGGCGTGCGTGTTCGCTTGGGTCGCGGTGGCGGCAAGGTAAGCTCGACGGGCTCGACGGCCGAGCGCTTTGCCAAGCGTGTCGCTGCCGACATGGCGCAGCGCCGCGAGGATCGCACCGCGCGCGAGGCGGAGGCCCGCGCGCTTGAGGGCGTGGCCCAGGGCCAACCGCAGCCCAAGAAAAAGAAGAGCGCAGGCGCTAAACGCTCCCGCGTGACCAAATCGGCCCAAGGCATCAAAGTGTCGATGCCGAGCAAAAAGAAGAAGTAGCCCGCGGCCTTCAGGGGATGATTTTTCTGGGACGGGGATTTAAAAATCATTGTGTACCTAATGATTTTTTAATCCCCGTCCCAGAAAAATCATCCCTCAAGAGACTGCCTCTGCGATGTTGAATTGGTGCCTTGGCCCTGTGGGGCCGTGGCGATGTTATGCTCTAACCTCGATTGTTTGAATTGCTCCGAAAAGAGGATGCCGTGATCTGCCCGCATTGCCTTAAGACCATCGAGGACGGCGCCTCGTTCTGCCCCTACTGCAACGCCTATGTGGGTCCGGGCGACGGTCCCGAGCACACCGAATTTGTGTTCTGCGAGGGCTGTGGCGCGCGTCTTTCCCCGCATGATCGCACGTGTCCCAAATGTGGACGCCCTGCTCCGGGCATCCTTTCCGAGGACGCTGCCGCATCCGACCTGGCGGCGGGCCGTACCGCCGGTTTTCCGCGCTTGACGCAGGAGCAGATCGATACCGAGGTGCCCCATGCGCCCGCTTCGGCTGCCGCCGTGCTTTCGGATGCCGCCGACCCCAATGAGACCTGCGTGCTGCCGGCTTTCGATAAGGATTTCGGTATCCCCAAGGTCGATATCCCGATGCCGGTTTCCCTGCATGAAGACACTCAAAAATCCAAGCGCAAGGTGCATCCCGACGAGGATGCTTACCATAAGCACAAGCGTCATATCCCCAAGCCGCTTATCGTTATTGCGGTGCTTGCCGTCGTGTGCGGCGGTGCCTATTGGTTTGTGACGGCCGATCCCATGGGTGTCATGCCCGGTTTCTACGACCAGTTTGGCCAGGCTGCGCAGACTACCTTCCCCACGCGTCAAAAGGGCGAGGCGACCGAGGACGACACCAAGCAGGACGATCCTGCCGAAGTGGTTCAGGAAGAAACCGTGCTCACCGATGATCAGCTCTATACCAGGCTCGATGGTCTGTATCAGACCATCGTGTCGTACGGCAACGAGGATCAGATCGGCGAGGTCATCGACTCGTTCAACAACGGCTATCTCCGCTCTCCGCTCTCCACGCGCCAGGAACTCTCCCAGAGTGCCTATGCCCTGCGCGACCAGATTAAAAAGACGCAAGACGAGCTCAACAACCTTAAGTACCAGGACGATACGGTCTATGCGGATGACATCGCCCACTTAAAGCAGCTTGCCGAGTGGATGTATGAGCGCGTCGACGTTATCTGCCAGAGCTGGGATATCTCGCTTGCCATTCCCGATGGCGAGTCGATGAGTTCGCACCAAAGCGAGATATTGGCACCCATAGCTCAGGGCGGAAGCAGCGCCCTTAACCAGTACGATGCCAACGTGGGCGCTTGGAAGCCGCAGCAGCGTTCATAGAAATTAGTTCGCCCTGGTCGGTATAACCTACGTGCGCAATTGATGGAAGCCTGTGCTTATTGCTACAATTCGTACAAATATGCTTTAAACGCACGAGGAAGGAACCACATGTTTGGTTTTAAGAAAGAGCTCTATACGCCCGAGTACCAGCTCGCCGGTGACGAGTGCGCGGTGATCGAGACGTCGAAGGGCACCATCAAGGTCAAGCTTGACGGTGAGGGCGCCCCCATTCATGTGGCGAACTTCTGCGAGCTTTCCACGATGGGCTTCTACGACGGCCTTAAGTTCCATCGCTATGTCCCCGGTTTTGTCATCCAGGGCGGCGATCCCAATACCCGCGATATGTCCGGCGCCGACGTCGCTGCCGGTCTTGAGGGCCCCGACGGCATGCCCGGTACCGGTGGCCCCGGCTATTGCATCAAGGGCGAGTTTGCTACCAATCCGCGCAACAGCCATGTTGACGGCGCCCTTGCCATGGCGCGCTCCATGGATCCCGATTCCGCCGGTTCTCAGTTTTACTTCTGCCTGGGTGCCCAGCATAACCTTGACTCCGGTTACACCGTCTTTGGCACCACGGTCGAGGGCCTCGATGTGATCTCGCAGCTGCGTGCCGGCGATGAGATCGTTCACGTCGAGATCGTTCACGAGTAAAGGGGACTTCCTTGAATAGCCAGCTGATTCAACAGGGTCGCGCGGCTTACCGCGCGGGTGATTTTTCCGCTGCCGCCCAGATGCTCTCGGCGGCAAAGACCCCCGATGAGATTATGGGCGAGGCCGACCATCTTCGCGGTAACGCCCTGATGCACCTCGGCATGTATGCCGAGGCCGCCGAGGCCTACGCTGCCGCCCTCAACGACGGTACCTATGGCAAGCGCGGCGCCCTGCTCACCAATCGCGGCAAGGCGCTCGCGGCGGTGGGTGACTACACCACGGCCGCCCAGGCGTTTTCCGCTGCAACGCAGGACGCTTCCTATGCCACGCCGTTCAAGGCCTATCTGGGCTTGGGCAACGCGCTGTTCCAAGCGGGCGATTATGCCAACGCCGGGACCGCCTTCCGTCAGGCCGCTATCGACGGCGCCAATCCGGCTCCCGCCGCCGCTCTGGGCGAGCTCGGCCGTTGCTTTATCAAGCTCGGTCGCCCGGCAGATGCCGTGGAGACCTATCGCACGGCTATCGACTTTGCCGGCCCGCGTGACGATACGCGCGCACTCAATGCCGGCATGGGCCAGGCGCTTTCCGCCGCCGGTCGTCCCTCCGATGCGCTCGACGCCTTTAACGCCGCTACCGCCGACGGCATCTACCAGCTCACGCCCGAGCAGGCCGACGAACTTGCCCGCGTTCATGATTCGCTGGCTGCGCTTTCCGCTCAGACGGCCATGGCTACGGCTCCGGCGCCCGCGATGGACGCTCCTGCCGTCGACCCGCTCGATCCCACGGGCGCAACTGGTCAGTTTATGCCCGACCCCTCGGACACCGGCTTCTTTACGCTGTCCGAGTCCGAGATGGTCCAGCAGGACCGTCAGGATCGTAAGCAGGCCAAGGTCCGTCGTCGCCATCGCCACACGGGTCTCAAAGTCTTCATCGTGCTGCTTCTGCTCATTTTGATCGCCGCGGGCGGTCTGGGCTTTGCCTACACGCGCGGCTTTGGCTTCCCGTCTCAGGAGTCTGTCGTTACCGATCTGTTCCAGGCTGCCGGCGACGGTGACACCGCAAAGGCCGAGTCTTGCCTGGCCTCGAACCTGTCCGAGGACGCTAAGTCGATGATCATCTCCTCGATTCCGCAGGGTGCCACCGTGTCCGTCGAGGGCATGGATCAGTCCATGACCGAGACGACCGCTAAGGTGAAGGCATCGCTGTCCAAGGGCGGCGAGCAGGAGTACACCGTCAAATTCGTGCGCTCCGACAACCATATCGGCTGGGCCGTTTCCTCCCTCGATATGGATTTCTCGGCTGCTGACAACCAGTAGTGACCTTATGGGATTTAGCTTTGCCCGGCGCTTCACCGCAAGTGAGGCGCCGGGCTTGCGCTAGTATGATGAGCTAGTAGTTTTCCAGCAATCATCCAACACATCAGGAGTTGCGTTGTTTTCTTTGATGGATATGTTCTTTGGTAGCTATGCGGGCGATCTTGCCATCGACCTTGGCACCGCCAATACGCTTGTCTCCGTGCGCGGCAAGGGCATCGTCATCCGCGAGCCCTCTGTTGTCGCTATCGACAAGAACGATGAGCGCATCCTGGCCGTCGGTATCGAGGCCAAGCGTATGCTCGGCCGTACGCCCGGCAACATCGTGGCCGTTCGTCCCCTCAAGGACGGCGTCATCGCCGACTTCGATGTTACCGAGGCCATGCTGCGCTACTTTATCGACAAGGCGTCCGAGAAGCGCTATCCGTGGACTCCGCGTCCGCGCGTCGTCGTCTGTGTTCCCTCCGGCGTCACGTCGGTCGAGAAGCGCGCCGTCTTTGAGGCCACGATCCAGGCCGGTGCTCGCCAGGCCTATCTGATCGAGGAGCCCATGGCGGCTGCCATCGGCGCCGACCTGCCCGTCGAGGAGCCCACCGGCTCCATGGTCATCGATATCGGTGGCGGCACCACCGAAGTCGCCGTTATCGCCATGGGCGGCATCGTCGTCTCGCAGTCCATCCGCATTGCCGGCGACGAGTTCGATCAGGCCATCCTCACGCACGTTCGCGATGCCTATAACCTGGCCATCGGCGAGCGTACGGCAGAGGACATTAAGATCAAGGTCGGCTCCGCCGTCCCGCTCAAGGACGAGCTCGACGTTGAGGTCAACGGCCGCGACGTTATCACGGGCCTGCCCAAGACCGTGCGCATCGAGAGCGAGGAGATTCGTCGCGCGCTCAACAAGCCGCTCGACGAGATGGCCAAGGCCGTCAAGGACGCCCTCGACGCCACGCCGCCCGATCTTGCCTCGGACCTCATGTACTACGGCATTTTGCTGACTGGTGGCGGCGCGCTGCTGCGCGGTCTCGACGTGCGCCTGCGCGATGAGACCGGCGTTTCGGTCAACGTCAGCCCCACGGCGCTCGATAACGTTGTTAACGGCTGCGCCCGCGTGCTCGAGGCCAATGCGTTTGATGGCGGCTTCGTCCAGACCAATGCTTAATTTCCAAAAGGTGGATTCCATTTGGCACGATCTTCGGGTTTCTCCACAAATCTGAATACCAAGCGACAATCAACGGGTATGCGCCCGTTGATTGTTTTCAGCCTGATTTCGGTGTTGCTGCTTACGTTTTATATTCGTGAGGGCGAGGCCGGGCCGATTCATGCCGTTCGTTCGGGCGTGACGACGATTACCTCGCCGGTGCGTTTTCTGGGCTCGGCTGTGGCGGCTCCCTTCAATGCGATCGGTAACGTGTTCTCTAACCTTACGGCGTCACAGGACACGCTTGACGAGCTTAAGAAGCAAAACGAGGAACTGACCTCTAAGGTCGCCGAGCTCTCCGAGGCTCAAAAGACCGCCGAGCGACTGGAGGGTCTGGTCGGTCTGCAGTCGACCTACAACCTCAAGTCCACTGCAGCTCGTATCGTCGGCGCTTCGGGCGATGCCTGGACCTCGACCGTTACCATCGATAAGGGTTCTGCCGACGGGCTTACCATCAACATGCCCGTGACGAGTTCTGCCGGTGTCATAGGCCAGATTATCGAGGTCTCGGCCAAGACGTCCACCGTGCGCCTGATTGGCGATGAGAACTCGGGCGTGTCCGCCATGGTGCAGGACACGCGCGCCCAGGGCATGCTGCAGGGTCAGGCTGACGGCACGCTGCGTCTTGAGTATGTGAGCGTCGATTCCGACGTTAAGGTTGGCGACATCATCGTGACCTCGGGCATTGGCGGTGTGTTCCCCAAGGGTCTACCGCTCGGCACCGTCTCGTCGGTTGAGAAATCGGCAAACGACGTGTACTACACCATTGTGGTGCGCGCCCAGACGACGGCCGAGAACAACGAGGAAGTGCTGGTCATCACCTCGCTGACCGACGAACAGTCGGCCTCGGATGAGGACGTGAGCACGGCTAATAGCACGCCGCAGGGAACGTCGCGCGATGCTGCGACCAACACGAAGGACGAGAGCTCGGATGACAGTTCCGACACGTCTGAGACGACCGATTCTGGCTCGAGCGAATAGGGGGCATGTCCATGGATCTACACGAGCAGGGGATGAGCTCCCGCACGTTTGTAATCGCCGCCATCGTGTGCGTGCTGCTGCAGGCAGGCCTGGCACCGCAGATCTCCATTGCGGGCGGTCGTGTCAACTTCATGATTATCCTGGTGTGCTTAAGCGTGTTCTCGGGCGACCCGACCCGTGCCGTCGTGTGCGGTTTTTGCAGCGGCTTGTTTTATGACCTGTCCGCTGCCGTGCCGGTGGGAGTTATGTCGCTCCTGCTGACCGTGGGTTCTTTTGCCCTGGTGCACAGTGCTGCCGGTCAGACCGGCGGTACCCCGAGTGCGCGCGGCATCACTGTGGGCGCCTTTGCGCTCGTCATTAATGTGATCTACAGCATCATCTTGCTGTTTATGGGTTTGGAGACGAGCTTTGTCGTGGCGATCTTTGGCCATGCGCTGCCGTCTTCGATCCTGACGGGTCTGGTTGCCATTCCGTTTTTGATGTCCGGCGTCGTGCCGCAGTCCGGCTATGGATTCTCCGCACGTGGCGGACGCCAGACGGGTATGCGCTTTAAGCCCAAGACCCGCAAACTCAAATAGGGGAGGCCCGTAGATGTCTTCCCAGATGACGGTTATCATCGCCGGTATCGTGCTGGTTGTGGCCATCGTGGTCGCGCTGGTCATCATGCGTCGCGGCGATTCCCGTTTTACCTACGATACGCAGCATGGAACGGCCCCGCGCGCCACCGAGGGCGAGGGCAATACCGCGGCGACCGCCTTTAAGGGCCGCTTCTCCATTCTCACCACCGGCGTGGGCGCGATGTTCGCGGCGCTTGCCGTCAAGCTGTGGGGCATGCAGATGGTCTCGTCGGACTATTACGAGAAGCAGGCCAACAGCAATCAGACCCGTACCGTCACCACGCCTGCCGTTCGCGGGCGCATTCTCGATCGCAACGGCGTGGCGCTGGTGCAGAACCGTCCCTCGCTTGCCGTCGTGGCCTACCGCGACCTTGCCGAGGATGAGGTTCTGGTTCGTCATCTTGCCAACGTGCTCGGAATGCCTTACGTGGCGGTTCTGCGCAACATTCAGGACAATTCCGAGGGCGCCCAGAGCCTGCACACCATCGCGACGGACGTCCGTCGCTCCACGGTTGCCTATATTCAGGAGCACGCCGGCGAGTTCCCGGGCGTCAAAATTGCCGAGCGCACCGAGCGCCAGTATCCCTACGGCGAGACGGCATGCCATATCTTGGGCTATACCGGCACCATTACTTCCGAGCAGCTCGAGGCCCAGAATAAGAAATCCTCTGGCGATGATGATGCTTCTGCTGGCCGGATTACGTACCAGTCGGGCGATATCGTGGGCCAAGCGGGCGTTGAGAGCTACTACGAAAACCTGCTGCAGGGTATTCGTGGCGAGCAGACCGTCAAGGTCGATGCTTCGGGCAATGTGACCGGTCAGGCCGGCGCCGTGCCCGCGAAGGCCGGCTCCGACATTAAGCTTACGCTCGATCTTAAGATCCAACAGGCCTGTGAGACGGCGCTGGCGAGCGCCATCGAGCTTGCCGAGACCACTGGCTACAGCAATGCCGGCAACGGCGCTGTGGTGTGTCTCGATCCCAACAATGGCGAGATTCTGGGCATGGCGAGCGAGCCCAAGTTCGATCCGTCCGTCTTTATCGGCGGCGTCTCAAATGACGTGTGGACCGAGCTCAATGATGACAAGGGTTCGCACCCGCTGCTCAACCGCGCCATTAGCGGACAGTATATGTCGGCCTCGACCATCAAGCCGCTCTCGGCACTGGCCGGTCTTGAGTTTGGAACCTACACTTCAACGCAGACAACCAACTGCACGGGCTATTGGACGGGCTTGGGCAAGGCTTGGGGCAAGCGCTGCTGGCTGACGTCTGGCCACGGCACCATGACGCTGCAGTCGGGTATCGCCAACTCGTGCGACCCCGTCTTCTACGACATGGGCAAGGCGTTCTTTTATGACGAACAACATTCCGAGGGCCTGCAGGAGGTCTTTCGTCGCTGGGGCCTAGGCAAGACCTGCGGTATCGATCTGCCGAGTGAGGGCGCGGGCCGTATTCCCGATGCCGAGTGGAAAGAGTCGTACTTTACCGACGCCTCGGCCGAGGATCGCAAATGGAACGCGGGCGATATGACCAATATTGCCATCGGCCAGGGTGACATCCTGGTGACGCCCCTGCAGATGGCGTGCGCCTATATGGGTCTTGCCAACGGCGGCAAGCAGTATGTGCCGCACGTGTTTTTGTCGGCCGTGTCGCGCGATGGCGACGGCGATGCCTATAAGTACAACGGCAAGGGCAAGAAAAAGCGCCTGGAGGCCAAAATCAATAGCGACTCGGATCTGGCGCTTGTCCGCAACGGTATGCACGATGTTATCTATGTCGCCTCTACGTCGCTGGCAGCTCACTTTGGCACCCTGACGCCGCAGGTATATGGTAAGTCGGGCACGGGCGAGAAGAGCGGTGAGGACGAATACGCGTGGTTCTGCGCCTATGCACCGGCCGATGATCCCAAGTATGTCATCGCTACTGTCCTGGAGCAGGGCGGCGGTGGCTCGGATACCGCGATGCATGTCGTGCGCGACGTGCTCGGCGTGATTTATGACGAGCCCGATACCTCTTCGGCCTCGGGCGATTCTTCGGTTCGATAGGAGGTTGCGATGGATTTTTCTCCGGCGGATCTGTTCCGTTCAACCAAGACCGGCTCTCGCAGCAGCCTGGACCGCGTCAACAAGCAACTTTCGGCCTCTCGCGGCACGTTTCGCCAAAAGGTGCATATCGGTGTGCTCGTGGCTACTGTGGCGCTCGTCGCCTACGGTGCCATCATTATCTGGTCGGCTTCGCAGTTTAAGGCCGATGCCTCGTTCTCACGCCATCTGCTGGGAATTGGTATCGGGGCGGTGCTGGCGGTGCTGGTTTGGCGTACCGACCTGCGCGGTATTTCCAATTTCTCGACGGCGCTGCTCGTCATCGACCTGATCGTGATCTTCTCGCCCAAGATTCCGGGCCTGTCCTATACGGGCGGTCTGGGCATGACGGGCTGGATCAAGATTCCCGGTATCGGCTTGACATTCCAGCCCGTTGAGCTTGCCAAGCTTATCACCATCTTCTTTATCGCCACGCTTGGCTCGCAATACAACGGCCGCATCGATACCGTTCGCGACTACGTCAAGCTCTGCGGTATGCTGTCCATCCCGTTTTTGGCCGTCGTCGCCATGGGCGACCTGGGCTCGGGCCTGGTCGTGCTGGTCTCGGGTGCCATCGTCATCTGCATGAGCGGCGCACGCCGCGAATGGGTGCTGTCGACCTTGGCCCTGCTCGTGGGCTTGGTGGCCCTCGTCCTGGCGCTCGACTCGGTCTTCGATTCGCTGCTCGGCCACGACGTGCTCATCAAGCAGTACCAGATGAATCGCTTGACGGTCTTTATCGACCCCGATAATGCCGATTCGGACGACGCCTACAACCTGCAGCAGTCGCTCATCGCCGTTGGCTCGGGCGGCTTCTTTGGTAAGGGCTTGGGCCATGCGACGCAGTCTGCCGGCGGCTTTCTGCCCGAGTTCCACACCGACTTCGTCTTTGCCTTCCTGTCCGAGACCTTCGGCTTCTGTGGGTCCTTTTTGCTCCTGTGCCTGTATGTGCTGCTTATGTTCTCGACGATTCGCGTCGCCTTTAAGTGCGAGTCGCTGTTCCTGCGCCTGTCGTGCGTGGGTATCGTCGGCATGTGGGCATTTCAGACCTTCGAGAACATCGGCATGTGCATTGGCATGATGCCGATTACCGGTATTCCGCTACCGTTCATTAGCTTTGGTTCGTCGTCGATGATGATTCAGTTGCTGACGGCGGGTATCGTACAATCCATATGGCGGCATCGTTCGGGCGCCGCGTAACTGCTGGAGGGGTTTGCTATGAAGATTCCCGTGGACAAGCTTACCCGCGCTTTTAAGATGGGCGCGTCTGTTAAGAAGGACTCCGATACGCCGGTGCGCGTCTCGGTGTACTTGGATTCGTCTGCCTCGCGCTTTTTGGTCGAGACGGTCCGCGATGCCTTTGTGCCGCAGACGACGTCGGGCATTGTGCGCGTTGAGCGCCTGGGCGAGGAGCGCATCGTTCCCAAGACCGATACCGATGTTGTGCTGGTCCTCTCGTGCGGCTCCGACCGCCTGGAGAGCGCCGTGCAGGAGCTCGTGATCGCCGGTGCGCCCGTGTGCGTGCTCGCTGAGTCTGCCGTCGAGGTGCCGTTCATTGAGGAGTCGACGCCCATGCTCGGCGTGGTGGCGGCGACCGATAAGACGTATCTGCTCGAGACGCTCGCGCGTTGGATTCTCGATCGCACCGACAAGGAAACGGCGTTTGCCGCGAACTTTGCCTTTATGCGTATCGCCGCTGCCAACCGCATCATCACTTCGTGTGCGCTCACCAACATGGCGACGGGTGCCCTGGTGTTCTTGCCGGGTGCCGACTATCCCGTTATGGCCCTGGCGCAGGTTGGCATGCTCTTTGAGCTCGCCGCCGTCTTTGGGCGTGGCATTAAGCCCGAACGCGGCTATGAGGTCGCGGGTGTGCTTGCCGGTGGCCTGGTGATTCGCGCCGTCACCCGTGCACTCGTCAAGCAGACGCCGCATATCGGGTTTGTCGTCAAGGCGCTGACTGCAGCCGCCGGCACCTATGGCATGGGCCGTGCGCTCGTTTCGCTCTACGAGCGCGATGTTGACTACAGCCGTGCCAACGAGGTGGTCACTGCCACGTTCTCCCGCGTTCGCGATCTGGTGACCACGGTCGCGGGCGCTACCCGTCCTATGGCGTCCTACGAGGACGCATCCGATCTCGCTGCTTAGGGGTTTTCCGTTGCGCGTTCCGTATCAAGACTGTTTTCATTTAATTGAGCCGCTGCTCGCCAAGGTCGAAAAGCCGAGTCGCTATATCGATCACGAGTGGGGCACGCTTTCCAAGGCCGATGCCGACTACCGTTGCTGCCTGATCTATCCGGATGTTTACGAGGTCGGTCTGCCCAACCAGGGCATCGCCATCCTCTACAACATCCTCAACCAGGCCGAGGGCATTTCCTGCGAGCGCGGTTATGTGCCGTGGCCCGATATGGGAGATGCCATGCGTGAGGCGGGCATTCCGCTGCTGTCGCTTGAGGGCGCGGCGCCGGTCGCTTCGTTTGACATCGTCGGCCTGCATGTGCCTCACGAGATGGCGGTGACGAACTTCCTCGAGGCGCTCGACCTTGCCGGAATTCCGCTGCTGGCGGCCGACCGTGGTGAGGACGACCCCATCATCATCGCCGGTGGCCCATCGGTCTATAACCCCGAGCCGTATGCGGCTTTCTTCGATGTCATCCTTATCGGCGAGGGCGAGGAATCGCTGCTCGAGACCTGCCAGCTGCATCGTCGCCTTCGTGACGAAGGGGTCCCGCGTGCGCAGATCGTTGAGCAGCTTGCGTCCGTTGCCGGCAACTATGTGCCGTCGCTCTATGAGGTTCGCCATGACGAGCCCTGCTCGCCGCATGGCTACACCGTGCCGCGTGAGGGCAAGGATGCGCCGACCGTGGTCTACAAGCGCGTGGTCGAGGACTTTGGTGCCACGAATCCGCTGTCGCAGTCGTGCGTGCCCTATGCGCAGCTGGTTCACGACCGCCTGTCTATCGAGATCCTGCGTGGCTGCGCCCGCGGCTGTCGTTTTTGCCAGGCCGGCATGACGTATCGCCCGGTGCGCGAGCGCTCGGCCGACCAGATCGTCTCGTCGGTGATTCAGGGTCTGGAAAAGACCGGCTATGACGAGGTGTCGCTGACCTCGCTCTCTACGACCGACCACTCCTGCATTCGCGACGTTCTCGGCAGGCTCAACCGTCGCCTGGAGGATACGGGTATTCGCGTGTCTATTCCGTCGCAGCGCCTGGATTCGTTTGGCGTGGATATGGCCGAGTCGGTCGCCGGCGAAAAGAAGGGCGGCCTGACGTTCGCACCCGAGGCCGGCAGCCAGCGCATGCGCGACATCATTAACAAGAACGTGACCGAGGAGGACCTGGACCGTGCGGCCAAGGCGGCCTTCGAGGCCGGCTGGAACCGCATGAAGCTCTACTTTATGATGGGCCTTCCCGGAGAGCGCGACGAGGACATCGTGGCCATCGCCAATCTGGCCGATCACGTGCTGGAGCTCGGTCGTTCCGTGGTGCCCAAGGCTCGTCGCGGCTCGATCTCGGTGTCCATCTCGGTTTCGGTGTTTATCCCCAAGGCTGCCACGCCGTTCCAGTGGTGCCCACAGCTCGACTACGACGACGTCAAGCGTCGCCAGAAGCTGCTTATCACGAGCGTTCGCAACCGTGCCGTCCGCGTGCATTACCACGATGCCGAGACCTCGCTCATCGAGGCCGCGCTGTCCCGCGCCGGTCGTGACATGACTCCCGTCATCATTGATGCTTGGCGCTCGGGGTCTCGCTTTGACGCCTGGGTAGAGCATTTCTCGCTCGATAACTGGAAGGAGGCTGCTTCCAAAAACGGCATCGACCTCAATGAGCTCGTGCACCTGCCCTACGAGTTGGACTGGCGCCTGCCGTGGGAGCACGTGAGCCCCGGCTGCACGCGCGGCTTCCTCGAGCGCGAGTACCGTCGCTCGCTCGAGGGCGTCACGACTCCCGACTGCACCCGCACGTCGTGCACCGGCTGCGGAATCTGCCCTACGCTCCACGCCAAGAATGTATTGATGGGTGATCGCGCATGAGTGAGCGCCTGACCGACAACCCCACGCTCTTTAGGCTTCGTGTTCGCTATGGCAAGCGCGATCGCCTTAAGTACCTGGGCCATCTCGAAGTAATCCATACCATTGAGCGCATCGTGCGCCGTGCGGGACTTCCCTATGCCGTCACGCAGGGCTTCTCTCCGCACATGCGCGTGGGCTTCTCTTCGGCGCTACCGGTGGGTACGTCGTCGACTTGCGAGTGGTATGACCTGTTTATGACCGAGTTCGTGGCGCTCGACGAGGCGTTTGGGCGCCTGGCTGCGGCGTCTCCGGCCGATCTGGCGCCCATCGAGGCGGCGTACATCGACGTGCGCACGCCGGCGTTGACGGCGCAACTCACGCGTCTGTCGTATCGCATCGACTTGCACCTGGATCCCGAGGCGCCCGTAAGCGCCGACGAGGTGCGTCGTGCGATCGACACGCTGCGCGCGGACCATGGCATTGACTACGCGCGCGGCAAAAAGAGCAAGCGCTTGGATTTGGATCACACGCTCGTGGGCTATGAGCTCACGGCGGGGGAGCGCCCTGACCATTTGGTGCTCATGCTCGACACCCATGCCGACAACGAGGGTTCCATGCGTCCGGAAATTTTGCTTTCTGCTGCTGATGTTTTGTTGCAGGGCTTGACCCCGGGCGTGGATGCACCTATTGTTTCCACCGGTATGCAAGACCTCGTGACCATCTGCTCCTACGATGTCGAGCGTCAGAATCAAGCATGCGAGGACGACGAGGGCCGACTCGTCAGCCCCATACCTGTGCGAACTTGTGGATTTGCTCCACATACTCGTTGACGGGGGTATTTTCGCCTGCTACTATATTCGGCTGTTGCACTAACTGATGCATGAAGGGCAAGTAAACATGTACGCAATCGTTAACACGGGCGGCAAGCAGTACAAGGTCGCCACCGACGATGTCATCACCGTCGAGAAGATCGAGGGCAATGAGGGCGACAAGGTCACCCTGCCGGTCATCTTCCTCAACGATGGTAAGAAGATCGTCACCGATCCCGACAAGCTGGCCAAGGCCAAGGTTACCGCTCAGATCGTTGAGCAGTTCAAGGGCGAGAAGCAGCTGGTCTTCAAGTTCCACAAGCGTAAGCGCTATCGTCGTCTGAAGGGTCACCGTCAGCAGCTCACCAAGCTGAAGATCGTGAAGGTCCAGGCTACGTCCCGCGCCAAGAAGGCTGTCAAGGCAGAGGCCGAGGCTGTTGCCGAGGCTCCCGTCGCCGAGTAGATTACACTCGTAACGAAAGAGTAGGTATACACAATGGCACACAAAAAAGGACTCGGTTCCTCCCGTAATGGCCGTGACTCCCGCGGTCAGCGCCTTGGCACGAAGCGCTTCGCCGGCCAGACGGTAACCACGGGCACGATTCTCGTCCGTCAGCACGGCACGCACATCCACCCGGGTGAGAACGTTGGCCGTGGCAAGGACGACACGCTGTTCGCGCTGGTCGACGGTACCGTTGAGTTCCACAAGGGTATCAAGCACAGGGTCAGCGTACGCCCGCTCGCGAACGCGTAATTCACCCTTCATAGAGCACATATGTGGGAGGCACTTGAGTTTTAGGATTCAAGGGTCTCCCTCTTTTTGTAGGAGGCGATTCTGTTGTCACAGTTCACCGATATCAGCCGCATTAACGTGTGCGGCGGCGACGGCGGAGCCGGATGCATGTCGTTTAGGCGCGAGGCATTTGTCCCCAAGGGCGGCCCCGATGGCGGCGACGGCGGTCGTGGCGGCAATGTCGTCATCCAGGCCGATGCTCAGCTGTCTTCGTTGATCGATTACCGCTTTAAGCATCACTTCCGCGCCGAACGCGGCACGCACGGACAGGGTGCCCGTCGTAACGGTAAGAGCGGCGAGGACCTGATCCTGAAGGTTCCCATGGGCACCGTGGTGCGCGAGCTCGACCCCGAGACGCAGACCCCGATGTTCGAGATTGCCGATCTTGTGCACGACGGCGAGCGCGTTGTCGTGGCGCCCGGTGGCGCCGGCGGCCTGGGCAACACGCACTTTGTGACGTCGGTGCGCCGCGCGCCCGCGTTCGCTCAGCTGGGCGAACCGGCCGAGGAGCACTGGATTGAGCTCGAGATGAAGCTTATGGCCGATGCCGCGCTCGTGGGCTTTCCCTCGGTGGGCAAGTCCTCGCTTATCGCGCGCATGAGTGCCGCCCGTCCCAAGATCGCCGACTATCCGTTTACAACGCTCGTGCCGAACCTCGGCATGGTGCGTGCCGGGGAGTACTCCTATGTCGTTGCCGATGTCCCCGGCCTTATTGAGGGTGCGAGCGAGGGCAAGGGCCTGGGCCACCAGTTCCTGCGTCACATTGAGCGCACGGCGCTCATCATGCATGTCGTCGATATGACGGGCGGTTTTGAGGATCGCGATCCGGTCGAGGACTATCGCATCATCAACCGTGAGCTCGAGCAGTATGGCGCCGAGCTTTCGGAGCGTCCGCAGATCGTCGTCGCCAACAAGTGCGATGCGCCGGGCACGGCCGACAAGATTGCCGACCTTAAGCGTGCGGCACTCGACGACGGCCATATGTTCTTTGCCGTGTCCGCCGTGACGGGTGCCGGTCTCAATACGCTGATGCTTGCCGTCGGCGAGCAGGTTGCTAAGCTTCGCGCCGAGCTGGCGGTCTGTGATGAGCCGGTCGATCTGCGCGACGAGGAGTGGGAGCGCCGCCGTCTGCAGCGCGAGAAACGTTTCCGCATTGTCCAGGAAGAGCCCGGTGCCTTCCGTGTGGTCGGTCGCGCGATTGAGCGCATGGTCATCCAGACCGACTGGGAAAACGAGGAAGCCGTCATCTACCTGCAGCATAAGTTTGCGCGTATGGGTGTTGACGACGCGCTCGAGAAGGCCGGTTGCCGTGCGGGCGACGAGGTCCGCATTTGCCAGCGCGCCTTTGACTTTGAGGGCGCTGAGGACTTCTCGGAGTACGAGGAGCTCGAGGACGCTGGCGAGGACGTTGCCGTTGAGGCCATTGACGTGGCCGATGCTGCGGATGAGGGCGTCGAGGCTATCGATGCGGCGGATGCCGCGGACGATGCCGAGACCTCGGAGGGCGAGTAAGCCATGTCGCTGCGCGGTGGAATCGGTTTGCCCGAGCTGCCCATCGAGGATGGGCGGGAGTTTAGGCTTGGTATCATGGGCGGCACCTTCGACCCGATCCATTACGGTCATCTGGTGACCGCCGAGCAGGCGCGCGAGTCGCTCGACTTGGACGCTGTGCTCTTTATGCCGGCGGGCTCTCCCGCCTTTAAGCTTGACAAGCCGGTGACGCCTGCCGAGGACCGTTATGCCATGACGGTCCTCGCCACCGCCGCGAACCCCGCCTTTTTGGCGAGCCGGTTCGAGATTGACCGTCCGGGTGTAACCTATACGGCCGATACGCTTCATGCCCTTCGCGACTTTTACCCGCCGCAGGTAAAGCTCTACTTTATTACGGGCGCTGACGCGATTATCGATATTGTGACCTGGCATGATGCCGAGCGAATCGCTGAGCTTGCTACCTTTATTGCGGCGACGCGACCGGGTTTTGATATCGATACGGCGCGTGCCCGAATCAAAGAGTCGGGGCTGCCGTTCGATGTGCGCTATATTCAGATTCCGGCGCTGGCGATCAGCTCGACGAACATTCGTAAGCGAGTTGCCCGCGGCATGAGCGTGCGCTATCTTACGAGCGAGTCTGTGCTCGGCTACATTCGCAAGCGCAGTTTGTATGTCGATCTGGGTCAAGAAGATTTTGAGTGATGGGGGCTACGTTGTCGGTAGAGGATCAGTTTGAAGGCGATGAGCGCGCGCTGCTCAAGCGCATTCAAGAGCTGCTCGATGTTCGCATGAAAGATAAGCGCAAGCGCTATGTGCATTCGCTGGGTGTTGCCGAGACCGCACTTCATCTGGCCGAGGTCTACGGCGTTGACCGCTTTGATGCCGCTGCCGCCGGCTTAATTCACGACTGGGACAAGGTGCTTTCCGATGACGAGCTCGTGGCCCGCGCGCTTCACTATGGCATCAAGGTTGCCGGCTCTCCTTCCGCCGCGACGCCGCTTTTGCATGGCCCTGTTGCCGCCTATGAGCTTCCGCAGCTTTTTCCCGAGCTGTCGCCGGCAGTCTTTCAGGCTGTCGACCGTCACACCGTGGGTGCTTGCGACATGACGCCGCTCGATATGGTGGTCTTTGTGGCCGATGCCATCGAACCCAACCGCCATGGTGATTATGCCCACGCGCTGCGCAAGATGGTGGGGAAGTCCTCGCTCGACGAGTTGTTCTTCTCCTGTTTTGCGCAGGGCCTGGTCTATGTGATCCAGTCCGGGCGCTATCTTTATCCCACGGCTATTACGATTTACAACCATTACGCCCAGCTGCGCTAGCTCGGGTGTGTCTAGAAAGAGGTATTCCATGGCCGACGAGACCATGACTGACGAGCAGATTCTTGAAGGTGTGGAGCACAAGAGTTTCGTTGCCACGTCCGACCGCACCGCCGCCTCGCTGTCCGCGAGCGGTGTCGCCGCCGAGGATGTCGCCCGCGCCGCCGCGCAGGCCGCCTACGACAAGAAGGGCGAGGACGTGCAGGTGCTCGACCTGACCGAGCTTTCCGACGTGTGCGACTACTTTGTGCTTGCCACCGGTACCAGCAACCGCCAGGTCGATTCTATCGTCGACGAGATCGAGGAGAAGGTCGCCGCGGCTTGCGGCGAGCATCCGTTCTCCATCGAGGGCCGCGAGCAGAAGACCTGGATGCTCATGGACTACGGCTCGGTCGTCGTTCACGTCTTCACTCCCGAAGCCCGCGACTTCTACCGTCTAGAAAAGCTCTGGGGTGACGCCCCCCAGCTCCCCCTCGACCTCCTCTAGTGGCTCATTTGATACGGGGCTTTTAGTTAGCCTCGCGCATTTTGCCGGGCAGTTGCGGTTTTCCGTACCTGCCCGGCTTTCTTTTTGCCCAAAGGCGGTTAATCGTTGAAGCGGGATTGGCGGCCGAAGGATAGGGCGGTGTCGCCGAACTTGTCTCGGACGGCGTCGATAGCAACCGAGAGGTCGCGTCGGTCGCTGGATTGGGCTCCGCGGTCGTCGACTTCGCAGAACAGGTCGGTCTGGATGCCGCCCTGATGGTCAAAGTCGCTCATCCCGATACCCGCCAGACGCACATGCATGCCTTCCTGCCAGATGTTGTCGAGCAGTTCGAGCGCAACCGCCACAAAGATGTTCTCATCGTCGGTCGGATGAGGCAGCCGGCGCTGTGCCGAGCGACCGCTTCCATACGAATACTTGAGCTTGAGCGTCACCGTGGCGCCCGTCAGTCCCTGACGGCGCAGGCGGCGTCCCACTGACTCGCCCAACAGCGCAATCGCTGCTTCGATGTCCCCGCGCTCAGTCAAATCTTTCGCAAAGGTGCGCTCATTGCTCACCGATTTAACTTCACGTTCCTCATCCAGGCTGGTGACCTCGGATACTTCGAGCCCCAAAGCACGTTGACGCATGCGCTCGCCATTCACGCCAAAGATTGCAGCCAGGGTGGACTCTGGCGCGCGTGAAAGCTCGCCGAGCGTATAGATGCGCATGCGGCGCAGACGCTCCTCGGCCGAGCGCCCGATACCGCTCATGGCAGACACCGGCAGCGCGGCCAAGAAGCGCTGCTCGGTCCCGGGACGCACGATAGTCAGGCCAAATGGCTTATCGCGTTCGCTGGCAATTTTGGCCACCGTCTTATTGCAGCCGACGCCAATGGAGCAGGTCACTCCCAGCGCCGCCACGCGGTCGCTAATGCGCCGCGCAACCAGCAGCGGGTCTTCGGGCGCAAAGCGACCCGGTGTGATATCGATAAAGGCTTCGTCGATGGATACGCGCTCAACGCGCGGGGTCTCGTCGGCGAGAATCGCCATGACCTGCGCGCTCACCTCGCGGTAGCGATCAAAGTGTCCGTGCGTCCAAATGGCCTGCGGGCACAGGCGCAGCGCCTCGGCCGAGGGCATGGCGGAATGCACGCCAAAGC
>CAKUGX010000012.1 GCA_934654765.1 uncultured Collinsella sp.
GGCCCTTGCTCACCAGCTTGTCGGCGGGCGTATGGGTAATATCCTCGCCCATAAACTTGATGGAGCCGGTTTTGGAGCGCAGCAGGCCCGAGACGGTCTTAAGCGTCGTGGACTTGCCGGCGCCGTTGGCACCGATCAGGGCCACGATCTCGCCCTCATTGACGTTAAAGGAGATGTCCTTGATGGCGTGGATGGCGCCGTACCAGACGTTGATGTTGTAGACGGAAAGCATCGGCTCTGCCATTTAGTTCTCCCCCTTATCCTGCTTGCCCAGATATGCCTCGATAACGGCATCGTTGTTCTGGATCTCCTCGGCCGTACCCTTGGCGATAACCTTGCCAAAGTTAAGCACGCAGATGCCCTCGCAGATGTTCATAACGAGCGACATGTCATGCTCGATAAGCATGATGGCGATGCCGAAGGTGTCGCGAATCTTGACGATGTTCTCCATGAGCTCCGCGGTCTCGGACGGGTTCATGCCGGCGGCAGGCTCGTCGAGCAACAGCAGCTTGGGGTTGGTGGCAAGCGCGCGGACGATCTCCAGACGACGCTGAGCGCCGTAAGGCAGCGAGCCGGCCTGTTCATTTGCCAGGTGCTCCATGTCAAAAATGGACAGCAGCTCCATGGCGCGCTCGTGGGCGGCCTTCTCGTGCTTCCAATACGTCGGCAGGCGCAGCACGCCCTCAAAGCCGGAGTAGCGCTCCTGATTGTGAAGACCGACCTTGACGTTATCCTCCACCGTCATGGTGTTGAACAGGCGAATGTTCTGGAATGTACGGGCAATACCCATGCGGTTGACCTGATAGACCGACTTGCCCGAGGTGTCCTCACCATCGAGCAGGATGGTGCCATGCGTGGGCTGGTACACCTTGGTGAGCAGGTTGAAGACCGTGGTCTTGCCGGCACCGTTGGGGCCGATGAGACCGGCGATCTCGGTCTTGCCGATGGTTAGGCTAAAGTCGTCGACCGCCTTGAGGCCGCCAAACTCAATGCCCAGGTGGATGCACTCGAGCGCCGGGCGCTGACCTAGGTCGCGGTCGGGAACGATGGCGCCAGAAGGATACGGGACCATCTTGCCCTTGTTGAACTCAAACTTACTGGGCATCGGCTGCCACCTCCTTCTTGGGAGCAAAGCGATCCTTAATGCGTGCGAAGAACGCCTTGAGCTGCGGGTTGTTGGTAAAGATCATGACCAGGATCAGCACGATGGCGTAGATGAGCATGCGGTAGTCCGAGAACTGACGGAGCAGCTCGGGAAGCACCGTGAGCAACGCCGCCGCGATGACGGAGCCGCGCATATTGCCCAGACCGCCCAGGACCACGAACACCAGGATGAGGATGGACGTATTGAAGTCGAACTTGGTGGCGGAGAGCTGCGAGAAGTTACCGCCGAAGAGGGCTCCGGCAGCACCGGCGAGAGCGGCGGAAACCACGAAGGCGATCATGCGGTACTGGGTGACGGAGATGCCCACGGACTCGGCAGCGATCTTGTTATCGCGCACCGCCATGATGGCACGGCCGGTACGGCTGCGGACCAGGTTGAGCACGATCACGAGCGCGACCATGACCAAGAGGGCGCCGGCGAGGAAGGTCGAGTACGTCGACACGCCCGAGGCGCCCTGGGCGCCCTTGATGATGGCGGTTCCGTCCTCGAGCAGGTGCAGGTCGTCAATCGTTGAGTTGCCCGTGATGTTAAAGATCACGTGCAAGCCGCGGGAGTCGACGCCCACGATGAGGCAGGTGACGATCTCTTTGATGATCTCGCCAAAGGCCAGCGTCACGATGGCCAGGTAGTCGCCGCTCAGGCGAAGGACCGGGATGCCGATCAAGAAGCCCAGGATGGCGGCGGCGATGGCGCCGACCACGATGCTGATGATGAGGCGCACAGGATCGGAGGGAACGGCGCTCTCGAGGGCGACCGCGGTGACGATACCCGTGTAGGCACCGACACTCATAAAGCCCGCGTGGCCCAGCGACAGGTCACCCGCGATACCGACGACGAGGTTAAGCGAGATGGCCATGACGATGTAGGCCGTAATGGGAACCAGCTGACCGGCGATCATGCGCGGGATCATGTGGTTGGACTGCATAAAGAACACGATGGCGAAGGCCACGATGCACATGGCGTACGTGACAAAGTCGTGACGCGTCTGCTTGTCTTTAAGAAACTTCATAACGCTCACCTACACCTTCTCGGGGACGTACTTGCCCAAGAGGCCGGCAGGCTTGACGAGCAGGACGATGATCAAAACACCAAAGACGATGGAGTTGGCAAGGCTCGTGGAAATATAGGCCTGCGCCATCGCCTCGATGATGCCGATGAGAATGCCACCGACAAAGGCACCGGGGATGGAGCCGATGCCGCCGAAGACGGCGGCGTCGAAGGCCTTGATGCCAGGCATGGCGCCCGTGGTGGGCTGCAGGACCGGCGAGTAGGAGCACAGGAGCACACCGGCGATGGCGGCAAGGGCGGAGCCGATGGCAAACGTCATCGAGATAGTGCGGTTGACGTTGATGCCCATGAGCTGAGCGGCGGCCTTGTCCTCGGACACGGCGCGCATGGCCTTGCCCATCTTGGTCTTACCTGTAAAGAACATCAGGCCGGCCATGATAACCAGGCAGGCGACGATGGTGACGAGCGATACGGCGCTCACGTTGAACTTGGCCAAGAACTCCGGCACCGGGAAGGTGACGAGCGAAGTGAAGTTCTTGGGCGTGGCGCCCCACAGAAGCTGCGCGGCGTTCTGCAGGAAGTAAGACACGCCGATGGCCGTGATCAAAACGGCCAGCGGGCCCGCCTGACGCAGCGGCTTGTATGCCAGACCCTCGATGAGAACACCGAGAACGGTACAGACCACACAAGAGAGAATTACAGATGCCCAGCCCGGGAGGCCGAGATACGACGTGGCACAGAACGAGACATAGGCACCGACCATGATGACGTCGCCGTGAGCGAAGTTCAGCATCTTGGCGATACCGTAGACCATGGTGTAGCCCAACGCGATGATGGCGTAGACGCTGCCCATGGACAGGCCGTTGACCAGGTATTGGATAAAGACCGTCATGTTCCACATCCCCCTTTCGAATAGGTTTCCAGTTACTGTATGAAACAGGGACGTTACACTGTCCCCAGATACCAAGCAAGCAGGGAAGGCCAAAACCTCCCCTGCTTGGGATCAAAACCGCTCTATATAAGGCGGCCTATTAGGCCTGTACGTACTTGCCGTCGGTGATGACGTACGCCGTCGGGTCCTTCTGGACCTGGCCCTTGTCGTTCCAGGAAAGCTTGCCAGTCAGACCGTCAACGGTGATCTTGAGCATAGCCTCGGGCAGCTTCTCGGCGACCTCGGTGGGGTCGGCGTCGACACCCAGACCGGCCTCCTTAAGAGCCTCGACCACAGCATGCACGCCGTCGTAGGCGTCGGCAGCAAACTGGTCGGGAGTATCGCCGTACTTATCCTTGTAAGCGTTGACGAAGTCGGCGTTCTTCTCGTCGTCGGCGGAGAACGGGGTCATGAGCAGCAGGCCCTCGGCAAGGGAGGTGTCGAAGCCCTCCACACCCAGGATGCCGTCCATGCCGTCGCAGCCCATCATCTTGACGTCGTAGCCCATGTCCTTGGCGTTCTTGAGCAGGACGGACGCCGGCGTGTAGTAGATCGGCGCGAAGATCATGGTGGCGCCGGCCTGCTTGGCCTTGGTGAGCTGGTTGGTGAAGCTCGTGGAAGAGTCATCCTTAAAGGTCTCCTCGTCAACGATCTCGAGCTTGGACTCAGCGGCCTGGGCCTTAAAGGCATCCGCGATGCCCGAAGAATAGGCGTCGCCGGAGTTATAGAACAGCACGAACTTCTCGTCCGCATACTTCTCGGCCAGGAACTTGGCAGCGTTGACGCCCTGGTTGGGGTCGGTAAAGCAAACCTGGAAGACGCAATCCTTGCCCTTGGTGACGTCCTCGGAAGACGCGGACGGGGTGATCATGAACGTCTCGGGGTCCTTGCCGCACTCGGCTGCAACGGCAACCGACGCACCCGTGGTGGTCGGGCCGACGAGGGCCTGCATACCCCAGTCCAGAAGATTATTAAAGGCGTTGACGGCCTTCTCGCCGTCGGCCTGGTCGTCCTCGGCCTTGCTGGCAAGCGGAAGCTCCTTGGTGGAGAAATCCTTGCAGCCAAGCTCGACGGCCTGAGTAACGGACTTGCCATAGGAGGCATTTGCACCGGTCAGCGGGCCGATGGTACCGATCTTAAACGAAGCGTCGCTCGAAGCGGAACCGCTATCGCCGCCGTTGGAGGAGCAGCCAGCTAGAATGGACATCGCCCCCAGACCTGCTGCGCTCGCGATAACGCTCCTGCGATTCATAACAGGGTTCAATGACTTACCGGTGAGGCTCGACATGCGGCTCTCCTCTCAAATCTCGTCGGGTTTCGGTTACCCGACAGGCCATCCTTCGCCGTGTTCGGCGTTCGCAAAATAGTAGACGCTTTAGTTAAGAAAAGTGGCGATTATTTCAACTTTTCTTTGGGTTTGTCTTTTTATCCATATTTCTGCGTATTTTTACCGCTTTATGCAGGTCTGCCACTTTATTGTGTAAAAGTAATGTTTCCATTCTGTTACAAGCGTCCTCGCCCTGAATAAAAGAGCCTCACCGGTTGCGTCTTATACACTCCTAGGCGGCGATGTACTTGCCGTCCTGAATCACATAGGCCGTAGCGGGCTTCTCGACCTGGCCCTCGTCGTTCCAGGTGAGCTCGCCGGTCAGGCCATCGATCTTGATCTTTCGCATGGCCTTGGCAAGGTCGGCGGCAATGCCGGCACCGTCGGCCGTCGTGTCGATGCCGGCCTTGTCGATAGCCTCGGCGATCGCGTGGACGCAGTCGTAGGCGTCGGCGGCAAACTGGTTAGGGGTCTCGTCGTACTCCTCCTTGTATGCCTTGACGAAGTCGGCGTTCTTCTCGTCGTCGGCGGAGAACGGCGTCATGAGCAGCACGCCCTCGGCAAGCGAGGTGTCGAAGCCCTCCACAGAGAGCAGGCCGTCCATGCCGTCGGTGCCCATGAGCGTCATGTCGTAGCCCATGTCCTTGGCGTTCTTGAGCAGGACGGACGCCGGCGTGTAGTAGATCGGCGCGAAGATGAGCGTGGCGCCGGCCTCCTTGGCCTTGGTCAGCTGGTTGGTAAAGCTCGTGGAAGAATCATCCTTAAAGGTCTCGGTGTCAACGATATCGAGCTTGGACTCCTTGGCCTGCTCGGCAAAAGCATCGGCGACGCCCGAGCTGTACGTATCGCCAGAGTTGTAGAACAGGGCGATCTTGGCGTCCGCAAACTTCTCGGCTAAGAACTTCGCGGCACTCGTGCCCATGGTGGGGTCGGTGAAGCAGACCTGGAAGACCGTGGTCTTATCCTTGGTGACGTCGAGCGACGAAGCAGAAGGCGTGACCATAAGCATGTCGTCGGCAATCTCGCCCGAGACGGCAACGGCGGCACCGGTGGTGACGGGGCCGACGAGCGCCTGCATGCCCCAGTCGCACAGGGTATTGAAGGCGTTGATGGCCTTCTCGCCGTCGGCGACGTCGTCCTCGGACTTAAGCGAGAGCTTGAGGTCCTTGGTCGAGAAATCCTTGGCGGCAAGCTTTGCACCCTTCTCGGCCGAAACGCCATAAGTTGCCGCGGCACCGGTCAGAGGGCCGATGACGCCGATCTTGAACGTCTTGCCGTCATCGGCGGAGCCGCCATCCGAACCACCCGAGGAGCAACCGGCAAGTGCGACGGTGCTGCCGAGTGCCGCGGCACCGGCGAGGAAGTTCCTACGGCTGAGCGTACTATTGATATTGAACATGGTGTCCCCCTTTTCGCTGGCCGCGATGCGGCCGTCTTGCGGTACAGGGCAAACCTTATGGCCCAAACATTGACAGTTTGTTACGGGACTTCGTTTGTAGCGAGCGTGTTTCCAATGTTTCCGCAGCGTTTCGGGGGTAGCGTTTTGCGCAGTCGCCGATGCCTGCTAGGCACGCGCTCTCGGTTCACGCTAGAATGCACTCAACCTTAACTGGCCAATCATCCATACAGATGCACGAAGGAGCTAACTATGAGCGAATCCCTGCGCACCGTGAACGTCGGCCTGATCGGTCTGGGAACCGTCGGCGGCGGCGTGGCCCGTCTGATCAAGAGCCACCACGATGAGTACCTGGCCGCCTACGGCATCGACCTTAAGCTGACCCGCGCCTGCGCGCTTGCCTGGGAGCAGGCCGAGGCCGCCGGCATTGAGCGCGAGGCCTTTACGAGCGATTGGCACGACGTCGTCACCGACCCCGCCGTCGATATCGTCGTCGAGCTGATCGGCGGCGAGCACCCCGCAACCGAAATCTTCACCACCGCCTTCGAGAACGGCAAGCATGTCGTTTCCGCCAACAAGGCCCTGCTGGGCCGTCATGTTGAGACGCTCGCCGAGAAGGCGCGTGAGTGCGGCGTGCAGATTAAGTGCGAGGCCAGCTGCGGCGGCGGTATCCCCATCGTCAGCACGCTCGAGCACGACCTGGTGGGTAACAAGATCCTGACCATCGCCGGCATTCTCAACGGCACCACCAACTACATCCTGTCGCGCATGGACGCCGAGGGCGCCGATTACGCCGACGTGCTCGCCGACGCGCAGGCCAAGGGCTATGCCGAGGCCGATCCGTCTGCCGACGTCGATGGCTTCGATGCCGCCAGCAAGACGGCCATCCTCGCCTCCATCGGCTTTGGCACCCGCGTGACCACCGACGACGTCTACCAGCAGGGCATCCGCACCATCGGCGCCGAGGACATCGCCCAGGCCCGCGAGCTCGGCTACACCATCAAGTTGCTGGGCATCGCCCGCAACACCGATGCCGGTGTCGACGTCCGCGTGCACCCCACGCTGATTCCGGCCGACCACATGCTCGCCAAGGTCAACGGCGCCATGAACGCCGTCTACGTGGTGGGCGACGCCGTGGGCGAGACCATGTTCTATGGTGCCGGCGCAGGCTCCTTCCCCACCGCGAGCGCCGTCGTGGGCGATATCCTGTCGCTCTCCGAGCAGATCAGCCGTGGCGTGGCCCCGCTGCCCGAGATCGAGCCCTACGGCCACAACCTCGCCTTTAAGCCCATGGACGAGCTCCAGACCAAGTACTATGTGCGCCTGAAGGTTGCCGACCGCGTGGGCGCCCTGTCCGAGACGGTCGATATCTTCGCCAAGCACAACATCTCGATCTCGCTCATCAACCAGGTCGAGGATGGCAAGTCGGGCGTCAGCGACACCTGCTCGGTCATCTTCCTGACGCACCGCGCGCTCGAGAAGGACGTCCAGGCTGCCGCCGCCGAGCTTGCCAGCGTTGACTGCGTGGCCGAGGTCGCCAATGTCCTGCGCATCGAGGACGTCGAGGCCTGGACCGAAGGCGTTATGGCCAACTAGTCCACTACTTCGAACCTCAACGGAGCTCAACGCAAAAGGCGCGCTGCCTGCATCAACTGCAGGCAGCGCGCCTTGTTCTGTTTATAAGGGAAACTGCGTCCCGGCATTTCAGCCCAAAACGGGACGCAGTTTCCCTCAGGGCCTTCTTTCGGAAACTATGTCCCATTCTGGGCGCGGATTCTGGGGCACACTTTCCGCAACGGGCCTCTCGCGGAAACTGCATCCCACTCTGGGCGCCCATTCCGGGATGCAGTTTCCGCAACAGGTCGCCCGCGGAAACCACATCCCGTTCCGAGCCTTCAAAGCGGGACGCGGCTTCCCCGAGAGAGTATCGACTACTTACCGTCGTCGTCCTCGGCTTCTTCTCTTGCATAGAGCTCCAGCATGCGGCGGCGGTATTCGCGTACGGCGAGCTTGGCGCGCTCCAGGCGGCGACGCTCGCGCGGAGTCAGCTCGGACGGGTCGACCTCGTCTCCATAGGTCTTGTCGGCAAGCAGGTGCGCCGCGTCCACGATTCGGGCATCGATGTGGCCGCTCGCCGCCTCGGCGGAAAGACGCTCGGCAATCGTATCGAGCGTAGGCAGGCCCTCGAATACGCGACCATGGCCATGCGAGGTCAGCAGCTCGTGCTCTCGTGCGAGCAGACTCGCCAAATCGTGATGGGCACGCAGGATATCGAGCGCCTCGGCAGGGCGCTCGGCAACCTCTGCCACGGCGGCGACCGGCGCGGCGTCGACCACGCGGTAGAAGAGCTGCGCGAGCAGCGGCATCAAGAACACCGTGATGGCACCGGCGGCAACCATGACCGACGCAATATCTTGCGACAGCGCGCCCGCGTTGACGGCCACGCTCGTCACGGCAACGATGATCGGCAGCGCCGTGGTGCAGTACAGGGCCACGGTAATGCGACCATACGCCGACACATCGCGCGTCGCAGGACAAATACTCATAGAAATAAGAATGGGTACGGCACGAATAATCAACAACGCCACGATAAAGCCCACGAGCAGCCCGGGGCGCGACACCACGGCCGTCAAATCGATCTTTGCACCCGACACGGTAAAGAACACCGGGATCAAAAAGCCGTAGGCCAGGCCGTCGAGCTTGGTCTCGAGCGTATGGTTGCCCTCGGGGATGATATAGCGCAGGACGAAGCCGGCGGCAAAAGCGCCCAACACGATATCGAGGCTAAAGATGGCCGAGAACGCCACGAGCGTGACCAAAATAAGCACCGTCAGGCGCACGAAGGTCTGCGACGTAGTATCGGCGCGCTCCTCGACAAACGCAAAGAAGCGGCTGCCGACGCGTTTGGAGCGGCTGGGGACTACGGCAAGCAGCACACACACCACGGCGAACAGGCCCAAGATCAGCAGCGTCTCGATACCCGTACGGGCAGACAGCAGTACCGACATGGCGAGCACGGGGCCGAGCTCGCCCCACGTACCATAGGCGAGAATCGAATCACCGACGCGCGTTCCGGCAAGCAACCGCTCGCGCAAGATGGGCATGAGCGCTCCAAGCGCCGTCGAGGTCAAGGCGAGCGTCACGGCGATACCGTCGAAATGGCTGACCGAGAACCACGGGGTAAAGCGCACGGCAAGCCAGGCGATACAAAATGTGACAACCCACGTGGCCATACCGTAGCGCCCCTCGACGCCCGTGATGTTCTTGGGATCGATCTCAAAGCCGGCAAGCAGGAACAAAAAGGCCAGACCGAGCTCGGACACGAGCGAGACCTCGGCATCTACATGGATGACGCCGAGCATATGAGGTCCCAGCACCGCACCGAACACGAGCAAAAAGACCGTCTCGGGGACGGGTTTTCCAGGAATCGCCGAGGCGATGAAGGGGCTTGCAAAGGCCACGAGCGCGATGATGGCGAGCGAAACAAATGCCATGTGATGCCTTTCTCTTGTTTGCGCTTCACTGTAGCACCCTCGCCGTCCTCAACGCGTCGCGAGCTGTCGTATCATAGTGAGGTTTACAAACATGTGGCTCAAGGCGACCGCGAGGCTTGCCCCGCAAACCGACCGCTGCCGCATACCGTACCGTACGCCCAACCGATCAGGAAGGCAGGAACCAATGGTCTCTCGTATCTACGTGGAGAAGAAACCCGGGTTCGACGTCGAGGCTCAGCAGCTCAAGGGCGAGCTGACCGAAATTCTCGGCATTCAGGGCATCGAGGCTCTGAGGATCATCAACCGCTACGACGTCGAGGGCATCGACGAGGAGCTCTTCCGCTCCTGCGTCCCGACCGTCTTTAGCGAGCCCCAGGTCGATGTGACCTATGACGAGCTCCCCGCAAGCGATGGCGCCGTCTTTGCCGTCGAATTCCTGCCTGGCCAGTTTGACCAGCGCGCCGACTCCGCCAGTGAGTGTGTGCAGCTCATCAGCCAGGGCGAGCGTCCCGCCGTGCGCTCCGCCAAGGTCTATATGATCTCGGGCGACTTGGACGAGGCCGCCATCGAGGCCATCAAGCACTACGTGGTGAACCCCGTCGAGGCCCGCATCGCCTCGCTCGACCTGCCCGAGACGCTGCACATGGAGACCCCCGAGCCCCAGCCCGTCGAGGTGCTCGACGGCTTCCGCGAGCTCGACGAGGGCGGCCTTGACGCCTTTATCGCCGAGCGCGGCCTTGCCATGGACGAGGCGGACATCGCCTTCTGCCAGCAGTACTTCCGCGATGAGGATCGCGACCCCACCATCACCGAGATCCGCGTGATCGACACCTACTGGTCCGACCACTGCCGCCACACCACCTTCGGCACCGTCCTGGACGACGTGACGATCGACGACGCCGTGGTGCAGCAGGCTTTCGACCGCTACATGGAGATGCGCCACGAGCTCGGTCGCGACGCCAAGCCCGTCTGCCTTATGGACATGGGCACCATCGGCGCCAAGTACCTTAAGAAGACCGGCGTCATGACCGATGTCGACGAGTCCGAGGAGATCAACGCCTGCACCGTCAAGGTGAAGGTCGATGTCGACGGCGAGGAGCAGGACTGGCTGTTCCTGTTTAAGAACGAGACCCACAACCACCCGACCGAGATCGAGCCCTTCGGCGGTGCCGCCACCTGCGTGGGCGGCGCCATTCGCGACCCGCTCTCGGGCCGCAGCTACGTGTACCAGGCCATGCGCGTCACCGGCGCCGGCGACCCCACCGTCCCCGTGTCCGAGACGCTCGAGGGCAAGCTGCCGCAGCGCAAGCTCGTGACCACCGCTGCCGCCGGCTACTCCAGCTACGGCAACCAGATCGGCCTTGCCACCGGCCAGGTCAACGAGCTCTATCACCCCGGCTACGTAGCCAAGCGCATGGAGGTCGGCGCCGTCGTGGGCGCCACCCCGGCCAACCACGTGCGCCGCGAGTGCCCCGCCCCCACCGACAAGATTATCCTGCTGGGCGGCCGCACCGGCCGTGACGGCATTGGCGGCGCCACCGGTTCCTCCAAGACCCAGAACACCGAGTCCATCGAGACCTCGGGTGCCGAGGTCCAGAAGGGCAACGCCCCGGTCGAGCGCAAGCTGCAGCGTCTGTTCCGCCGCGGCGATGCCTGCCGCCTGATCAAGCGCTGCAACGACTTTGGCGCCGGCGGCGTCTCGGTCGCCGTGGGCGAGCTTGCCGACGGCCTGTATGTCGACCTGGACACCGTGACCAAGAAGTACGACGGCCTGGACGGCACCGAGCTCGCCATCTCCGAGTCCCAAGAGCGTATGGCCTGCGCCGTCGCCGACGGTGACGTCGAGGAGTTCATGGGCTACGCCGCCGAGGAGAACCTCGAGGCGACCGTTATCGCCGAGGTTACCGCCGAGCCGCGCATGCGCATGGCCTGGAACGGTGTCGCTATCGTCGACCTGTCCCGCGAGTTCCTCAACTCCAACGGTGCGCCCAAGCACCAGGTCGCCCACGTCTGCGCCCGCAGCGTGTGGCAGCCCAGCTGGGCTGGCACCACGCTTGCCGAGCGCATGACCTCGCTCGTCACCGACCTCAACGTCGCCTCCAACAAGGGCCTTTCCGAGCGCTTCGACTCCACCATCGGCGCCGCGACCGTGCTCATGCCCTTTGGTGGCAAGACGCAGCTCACCCCGAGCTCGGCCATGGTCGCCAAGTTCCCCGTGGACGGCGAGACCACCACGGCGAGCGCCATGGCTTGGGGTTTCAACCCCTACCTGATGGAAGCCGACCAGTTTGCGGGCGCCTACCTGTCCGTGGTCGAGTCCATCGCCAAGCTCGTGGCCGCCGGCTTTGAGCACAAGCGCGCCTACCTCTCCTTCCAGGAGTACTTCGAGCGCCTGCGTACCGAGGCCGAGCGCTGGGGCAAGCCCATGGCAGCGGTGCTCGGCGCCCTCATGGCCCAGGTCGACCTGGGCGCCGGTGCCATCGGCGGCAAGGATTCCATGAGCGGCTCGTTTGAGGACGAGGCCGGCGAGCTCAACGTTCCGCCGACCCTGATCAGCTTCGCCGTTGCCGTGGGCAAGGCTGCTCGCGCCGTCTCCCCCGAGTTCAAGGGCCTCACGCACCGCGTCGTCCGCATCGCCCCCGCCACCTACGGCGAGGACTACCGCCCCGACGCCCAGCAGCTGCTCGCCGCGTTTGACGCCGCCGAGGCGCTCACCGCTACCGGCGACGCCCTGGCCGTCTCCACGCCCGGCTACGGCTGCGGCGCCGAGAGCCTCTTTAAGATGTGCGTCGGCAACCAGATCGGTATCGAGCTTGCCGAGGACGTGGACGTGGAGAGCCTCTTCACCCCGCTCTACGGCAGCTTTATCGTCGAGCTCGCCGAGGACGCCGAGCTGCCCGAGGTCGCCGACGGCGTTGTCGTCGAGCCCCTCGGCACCACCGTCGAGGGCTATGTCATCGACACCGGCTCCGAGGTCATCGAGCTCTCTGAGCTCCAGGAGGCCTGGGAGAGCGGCATCGAGGGCGTCTTTGCCTACCGCAGCGCCGGCGAGACTGCCGAGGTCGAGACCATCGACTTCCGCGCCAAGGATATCCATGTGTACGGTGGCGCCAAGATCGCCCGCCCGCGCGTGGTCATCCCCGTGTTCCCTGGCAACAACTGCGAGTACGACAGCGCCCGTGCATTCCGCGCCGCCGGTGCCGAGGCCGACACCTTCGTGATCAACAACCTCACGCCCGAGGCCGTCGCCGAGAGCACCCATGAGCTTGCCCGCCGCATCCGCCAAAGCCAGATCGTCATGATCCCCGGCGGCTTCTCGGGCGGTGACGAGCCCGACGGCTCCGCCAAGTTCATCACGGCGTTCTTCCGCGCTCCCGAGGTCACCGAGGCCGTCCGCGACTTGCTCAAGGCCCGCGATGGCCTGATGCTGGGCATCTGCAACGGCTTCCAGGCCCTGATCAAGCTCGGTCTGGTGCCCTACGGTGACATCGTCGACGCCACGCCCGATGCGCCCACGCTGACGTTCAACACCATCGGCCGCCACCAGAGCCGTCTGGTGCGCACCCGCATCTCGTCCAACCTGTCCCCGTGGCTGTCGCAGTGCAGCCTCGACGACCCCTACACCGTCGCCATCAGCCACGGCGAGGGCCGCTTTGTCGCCAACGACGAGGTGCTCGCGCAGCTCATCGCCAACGGTCAGGTCGCCACGCAGTACGTGGGCGAGGACGGCAAGCCGAGCATGGATCTTTCCGTCAACCCCAACGGCTCGGCGCTCGCCATCGAGGGCATCACGAGTCCCGACGGCCGTGTCCTGGGCAAGATGGGCCACGCCGAGCGTCGCGGCGACAACCTGTACCGCAACGTGCCCGAGCATGTCCCCGGCGATAAGTTCATGCCGATCTTTGAGAGCGGCGTAGCCTACTTCGCCTAAACCTTTCCCTTCGGGTACAATCCCGTCGGGTAACAACACCCGCCACCGGCACTCCCGGTGGCGGGTTCTTTTTTGCTTCGCGCATGTAGGAAGGACACCATGGAAAGCCGCAAGCCATATCTCGCCACCCTGCCCGGACTCATCCTGGGCTGCCTCGTATGCTGCGCGCTCTGGGGGTCGGCTTTTCCCTGCATCAAGATCGGCTACGCGCTCTTTGGCATCCCGGCACACGATAGCGCCTCGCAGCTGCTCTTCGCGGGCCTGCGCTTCACCCTTGCCGGCGCGCTGGTCATTGTTGGCATGAGCGCGGCCCAACGCCGTCCGCTCGTTCCACAGGCGCGCGACGTCAAACCTGTCCTCACCCTGTCGCTCTTCCAGACCATCGGCCAGTACTTCTTTTTTTACCTTGGTCTCTCCCGAGCAAGTGCCATGTCGAGCTCCATCATCGAGGCCAGCGCCAACTTCTTGGCCATCCTCTTTGCCGCCCTGGCATTCCGCACCGAAAAGCTCGATGCGGCCAAGGTGCTCGGCTGCGTGTTGGGCTTTGCCGGTGTCGCGCTCGTCAACCTTTCGGGCGCAGACGGCACCTTTGGCTTTTCGCTCGACGGCGAGGGCTTTATCCTGGCTTCCACCGTCGCGGGCGCCCTTTCGACCTGCTTGATCGGAGTCTTCTCACGCGAGCACGACGGCGTCCTGCTTGCCGGGTGGCAGTTCTTGGTCGGTGGTCTCGTCCTCACCGCTATCGGCTTTCTGATGGGCGGCGCACTCTCCCCCACGGCAATCGCTCCCGCCATCGCGCTCATTGTCTACATGGCCCTTATCTCCGCGGTCGCCTACTCGCTGTGGTCGCGCTTGCTTTCCGTCAACCCCGTCAGCCGCGTTTCGGTCTTTGGGTTTATGAACCCGGTCTTTGGCGTGCTGCTGAGCGCGCTGCTGCTCGGCGAGGGCGCCGGCACGAGCCCCGTTACCGTTATCGTTGCCCTGCTGCTGGTCTGCGGTGGCATCATCATCGTCAACAAACCTAAAAAGGCCTAGCGAGCTGCCGCGTTCCGAGAAAAAGACGAGGCGCATCTTCGACAGCCGCTACTAGGCCTTCGTAAGAAATAGGGGCGCACGACTCAACGGTCGTGCGCCCCTATTTTTCTAGCGAATCTGAACGCCGGCTTTCTTCTTCTCAGCCTTAACGCAGTAGAGCTCTGCATCGGCGGCGCGAAGTAAGTCTTGCCAGGTATCGACCCCATCGCCGACCCGCGCGTATCCGATGGACATCCGCAACGAATACGGCACCTCGGCGCGCGCAAGCTCGTCGTTGATCGCCGTACACAGGCTGATAATCTCCTGCTCCGTCGCCGCCTTTTGAAGCACCACGAACTCATCACCGCCGTAGCGCGCGATAAAGCCACCAGACACCGAGCAGACGTCCTTGAGCGCCGTCGCAACAACCTGAAGAGCATGGTCGCCCTCGACATGTCCATAGTGGTCGTTGATCTGCTTAAAGCCGTCGGCATCCATCATCAGCAGATACACATCCTTGGCCTGGTCCGCACCCGAGAACAGCGACAGCATATAGGTCTCAAAACGATTACGGTTATTGAGCCCGGTCAACGGGTCAGTCGAGATCAGCTGCTCTTGATAGACGATGTAGAGCAGCAGAATGCTCAGCAGTATACCGACACAAAGGCCCGGTATCGAAAACGCCACCTGAAAGGTACCGCCCACCAGAGCGGGAACCGCAAAGAAGGCAAGAGTGCGATAAATGGCCTTCTGTTGCAGGCTTTCGACTTTTCGAGCCTGAACAAAAGCATGCAAGGACGTATATATGACATAGCAGTAGCTAACGATAGGCTGAATCATATAAAGCGCACCGCGACGGTATATGCCCTGCGCATCGATATAGAACAGGACGTGTGTCCAGTAGCTGGTAAACGCCAGCGCGACCACCAATACGGTCGGCAACGTCAAAAGCGCCACCCTATAGGGCGTGGTCAAGAGCTGCGAGCCCTGCATCGTCTCGGAATAGAAAAACCAAATGAGGCACGCGATGGCGAACAGCGAAAACGAGACCGCATTGGAAATCCAGTTGGCTGAAATGCCCACAGAAGTGCTCACGCCGTCCGAGAGCGTCCAAATCATATCGAAGAAAATGTAGGCGGCAGAGGTGTAGCCGAGCATGCTAAACAACAGCTGCTGGGTACTCGAGAACAAGGAGCGGCGGCTTCGTGCGGCAAGCCCGATAAGAATAATCATGCACAGCACAAAAATCTCGATCTTGAGTGCCTTAACCACTAGGTTCCATCCCCTCTATATCCAAGTGGCCAGAATCGCCCGAGATTCGCTCGGGCAAGAAACACCCCTTAGCCCGCAGGGGTAAGGGGAATAATAGCAGAGCGCCCGAATGACACCGAATAACAGATGCCGTACGGGCGCTCGGACGGCGTGAATTGCACACGCCGATTTCATTGATTCGAACAGGTGATTACTCGCCGTCGATATCGGTCGCGACAGCCTCCTCAATAGCCTCGACACCGGCAACCGACAGGTCTTCCTTGCCGCGGCAGAACTTCTTGTCGACCCAGCCGGTCAGGATCGGGGCCATGATCGCCGTGATGATAACGGCCGTTGCGATCTGGGCGTACGCGGTGGGCGCAAGCTCGGCATAGCGCGGTGCAACCTCGGCGAGGGCGACCGGCGTGGTCATGGCCGTACCGGCGATGGTGGAACAGGCAACAGCAGCCTTGCCGTTGCCGCCGCACAGGCGCTCAAAGGCAAAGGTGATGGGGCCGACGATAAAGAGCGTGATGAGGCCAAGCAGAATGCCCGAGATGCCGCCGGTGATGAAGCTCGACAGGCTCATGGACGCACCGAGCTGAAAACCGATGACGGCAATTGCGGGATTGGCGCCGGGGACCAGCAGGTTCTTGATGAACGGGAACAGGTTGCCCAAAACCATGCCGATAACGAGCGGCAGGATGGAACCGATGATGGTGCCGATGGGAATGTTGGCGAGACCCGAGACGCCGAGGATAATCATCGTGACGGCGGGGCCGGCCGTAAAGAACAGGATGCCCACGGCGCCTTGCTCGGACTCGTCGCCGAACTCGCCCATGATGCCCGTATAGAGCGCCATGTTGCAGAACGTAATGCCGCCGATGATGGACACGGAGCTGAGGCCAAGGAAGTTGTCGTTAAAGAAATAGGCCACGCCCAAACCGAGAGCCGCCGCGACGACAAGCTTGGGGATCAGCACGACAATACCGGTCTTGATGGCGCCCGGCGTGGACTTAAAGCTGATGCCGGCGCCCACAAACAGCAGGATCGCGGCGACGATGGTGTTGGAACCACCGCGGCAGGCAGCCGTAAAGAAGCCGCCGATCTCAAAGACCTGCGGGCAGAAGGTGTTGAGCAAAAGGCCGACGATCATGGGATAGATCATGATGTCGCCCGGGATACGCGGGACCTTGAATTTCTTTTGCTCGTTGGCGGTTGCTTCCTGTGCCATGAAACCCCCATTTCCGCTGACGGGGAACAAAAGCCCACGTCATGCTTTGCTACAGTAAAGTCTGACCATGGTACCAGAAGAAGCAGACCAGCTCGATGAGAAATTCGATTCGGGGCAGCGACGACAAAAGGAGGCACCGGCCCCTATATGAGGCTCAAAACGATATACAGCACAACGCCCGAGACGCAGCACCACAACATCGACTTTGTCTTGATTGCCACCACAACGACGCCGGCGGCAGCAACCCAGGGAACCAAGGCCGGCCACAGCCCCGCATCGAAGGCCCCGGGGCTTACCAAGTCGTTGGCGACCAGCGCGGCAAAGGCAGCAGGCGGGATGTAGCCCAGGGCCTCGGTGACGCGGGGCGGAAGGGTCCGCCCGCGCAGGGCGAACGCCGGCGCGATGCGAAAGAATGCGATGGCTGCCCACGACGACAGCCACAGAACCAAGAACTCGTTAACGGGCATCGCGAGCACCCCTCCCATCGGACAAGGCATCGCACACAAGTGCGATGGCAACGCCGACCACGACGCTTGCCGGCACGGCGATATTCGCAAGGCCCAAGAACTTGAACATGGCGACGGACACCGCGCCCGAAACCGCCGCGACGACATTGCCGCGCGACAGGCGCTGCGAAAAGAGCAGGCAGATGAAGAGAGACGTGCAGACAAAGCCTGCGATAGCGGTAGGAACATCGATGGCAGCGCCGGCAACAGCGCCCGCCGTGCACGAGACGCCCCATGTTGCGATCAGAATCGCGTTGAGCGCAAAGGCCTCCTTAGGGCCCCAACCATCGCCCTCGACCAACTTGGCCAGCGAGATGCCGTAGGCCTCTTCGGTAAGCGTCGCCGTGACCGCCAGCGTCTGGCGTTTCGAAGCCCCGGCAAGGTGCGGCGCAAGCGATGCCGAGTAGAGCGCAAAGCGAGAGGAGATGGCAGCGACGCTTGCGATAATCGAAGGTGCCGGCACGCCCGCCAGCCATAGGTTGCAGATCATGAACTGGCCGCTGCCCGTCACAAACGTACTGCTCAGGGCAAAGACCATCCAGGGTTCCATCCCCGTCTGACCCATTATCATTCCGCACGGCGCGCCCACCGCTACATAGGTGAGCATCACCGGCCAAACGGTTTTAACAATTTTGAGCACCATATCGTTCCTCGCTCTGTCAAGCCATCCGCATCGCGCGCAACCGCACATTGTAATCGTCGTCCACCAGCAACCGAGTTCGCCTACAATTGCCACCGGATCGAAAGACGCAACTTTTAGGAAGTCATTATGACAGCCATCGATCGAGGCCGGGCGACCGCGGCCTTCAAACGCTATACCGATGCTTACGACGCCACCAATCCGCGCATCGCACTCAAAATCGAGCACACCTATCACGTGGCGGAAGCGTGCGATGCCGTGGCGCGCGAGCAGAACTGGTCGACAGAAGATATTGACCTGGCCTGGCTTTGCGGCCTGCTGCACGATACGGGCCGCTTTGAGCAGCTGCGACGCTGGGACACCTTTAAAGATGCCGAGAGCATGAGCCATGCGGCGCTGGGCGTCGAGGTCCTCTTTGGCGAGAATCCCGCCGATGCACCCGCCGCAACAAGCATCCGCGACTTTATTGACGGTCCGGTGGAAGACGAACTCATCCGCGCGAGCATCGCCTATCACAGCGACTTTCGCCTACCCGAGGAGCTCAACGAGCGCACGCGGCGCTTCTGTGATATCGTGCGCGACGGCGATAAGGTCGACATTATGCGCACTATCGCCGACAGCACCGTCGATACCATCCTCAAAGTTGATGAGGATACGTTTCTTGCCAGCCACTTCTCGTCGCCGACACTCGCCGCCTTTGACGAGCATCGCTGCGTCGCACGCGATGAGCGCAACGAGCCCGCAGACTTCCTGGTAGGGCTCATCTGCTTTATGTTTGAGCTCGTCTATCCGGCAAGCCGTGCTCTGGCGCGCAAGCAGGGCGATATCTACCGCCTGCTCGACGCGCCCTTTGGCATTACGCGGCCCTTCACCGATCCCGCCACGCAAGCGACCTGGGAACGCCTCAAGAACGAGATGCGCGACTGGCTGGCGCGTGCCTAGCGCTCAAGCTGGGCCAGCAGCTCCTCGACGACCTCGACGGCGTCGCCGACAACCTTGTACTGGGCGGCGCCAAAGATAGGGGCATCCGGGTCCTCGTTGACGGCGATAATGCACTCCGCCCCACCGATGCCGGCAAGATGCTGGATGGCGCCCGAGACACCGATACTCACGAGAAGCTTGGGCGAAACGGATACGCCCGTCTGGCCAATCTGATGGCGATACTCCAGCCAGCCAGCCTCCGCAACAGGACGCGTGCAGCCAAGCTCGGCACCGAGGGCCTCGGCGAGTTTTCGCATCAACGGCAGGTTTTTCTTGGAACCAATGCCGCGACCTACCACGACGAGACGCTCGGCATCGGCAATCGAGGCCTGCTGCCCCCACTCCTCGGCGGGAATCGAGATCTCGACACGGGCTTTAACATCTTCTGCAAGCGCTACCTGGGCGATCGCGCCGGAACGACCGTAGTCGAAGTCGTGCGCCTTAAAGATGCCGGGGCGCACCGTTGCCATCTGAGGGCGGTGGTTGGGACAAACGATGGTGGCCATCAGGTTGCCGCCAAACGCCGGGCGCGTCTGCTGCAGCAGCCCCGTCTCCGTATCCATCGAAAGCACGGTGCAGTCGGCCGTAAGGCCCGTCTGCAAGCGCACGGCAACGCCAGGCGCCAGTTCGCGGCCAAAGGCGGTCGCACCGTACAGAATAGCCTCGGGCTTGCGCTCGGCCACCAAATCGCAGATCAGGCGGGCGTAGACCTCCGCATCGTTTTGGCGCAGGCGCTCGTCGCGACAGACCATAACTTCATCAGCACCGGCGCAAACCAAATGCTCAAGCTCCTCGAACGAGCTCTCGGGGCTCATGCCGACCAGCGCCACCAGACGGCAGCCACGGGCATCGGCAAGTTCACGCCCCTTGCCTATGAGCTCGTAGGCCACGGGCGCCACGGCATCGTGTTCGTCAGTCTGCACGAATACCCAAATGTCTCGATATGCGTCAAGGTCCGCTGCGCCGATAGCCTCGTCGCGCTCGATCGAGATGGCGTTGACGGGACAGGCGTCGACGCACCCACCGCACAGGATGCAGCCGTCGGTTACGTGGGCACAGCGATTGGGGCGCTCCCCCTCCACCACAATGCCGCTCGAGGCGCAGGCGCGAACGCAGCGACCGCAGCCGATACAGGCTTCGCTATCGATAATCAGTCCGCTCATCTATGCCATCCCCTCGATAATCTTGGCAAGTTTTGCCGCCTGCTCGGACGCCGTTCCCTCAACAGCCTCACACGTTTGGTCGCGGTCGGGCACAAACGAGCGCACGACCTGCGTCGGCGAGCCGGCAAGACCGCAGCGCGCGGGGTCGGCATGCACGTCGGCAGCATTAACCACGCGCACGTCCGCATCCTCGGCCGCACGTATGCCGGCAATACTCGGCATGCGCAGCTGGCCGATCTCCTTAGCGGTCGTCATCGCGCACGGCATCTCCAGATAGACTGTCTCCTCACCGGCATCGCAACCGTGGACGAGCGCCAGCGAGCCGCAGGTCGTAAAGCCCGCGCTCTGCACGCAACTCACGTCGGTCACGCAGGGAATCTCAAAAGCTCCGGCAAGCTCGGGCCCGATCTGGGCCGTATCGCCGTCCACCGCCATCTTGCCGCAGATGAGCAGGTCAAAGTCTTCATCGAGCGCCTCGATACCGCACTTGAGGGCATAGGTGGTGGCAAGGGTATCGGCGCCCGCAAAGGCGCGGTCGGTCAGCAGCAGCGCGTCGTCGGCGCCGCGGGCGATGCAGTCGCGCAGCAGCGATTCGGTCGCGGGAATGCCCATCGACACCACCGTCACACGTACGTCCATGCCAAAGCCGATAAAGTCGTCCTTCAACGCCAGCGCGCATTCCAGGGCGCTTGCGTCGAACGGGTTAATGACCGCCTGCTTGCCATCACGCACGATGGTATTGGTCTTGGGGTCCATCTTGACCTCGGTGCTTCCGGGCACTGCCTTGACGCACACCACCATATGGAAATCGCTCATGGTTACGCGCCCCCTTTCTGGACGAGTTCATCCAAGAGCTTCTCCGCAAACAGGTTGCCGCGGCCCAGCTGCCCGGCAGGATCGAGCTGGAGCTTGAGCCGTGCCGACTCGACCATGGCGTCGTGGCCGTACATCGTCTCCAAAAAGCCTGCCTTGATCTTGCCGACGCCGTGCTCGGCGGAGACGGCGCCGCCCATGGCCGTGACCTCGGAAGCCCACTGCGCAAAGAGCACTCCGCCGCGACGGTAGTCCTGCGCATCGCGCGGCAGAATGTTCACGTGCAGGTGGTTGTTGCCGATGTGTCCCCAAGCAGCAGACTCAAGCCCGCTTTCAGCCAGCGTTTTGCGATAGAGGGCCACGACATCTGCCAAGCGTGCATTGGGCACCGACATGTCAGAGCCCAACTTGGTAATGGTGGGGTCCGTGCGGCGGCGCTCGTCGATAAGCATGTTGACGCTCTCGGGCACTGCGTGGCGGAAGAATCGCTGGCACTCGCGATCTACTTCGGTGCGCGCGACCCATGTCGCGTCGTCGCGGCCGCCCGCGAGCTCCAGCACCCATCCCAGGTGGTACAGTTCCTCGGTTGCCTGGGCCTCGTCATCGCAGTCGAGCTCCACGTAAACGCAAACCTTTGCATCGTCGTCGAGCGCGGGAAGCGAGGCAAACGCCGTCGACTGCTCGCGCTGGCGACGCAGGATATCCAGGGCGCCCGCATCGAAATACTCGATGGCGGTTGCGTGGGACAGGACGGGACGCACGGAATCGGTAAAGGACACGGCTTTGTCTTCGCTATCGAAAAAGCAGCTCACACCCCAAACGACCGCAGGCGCCGCCTGCAGGGCAATCTCGAGCTCGGTGATAACGCCAAGCGTGCCGCACGCGCCGATAAACAAATCGATGGCATCCATATCGTCCGCGACGAAATAGCCCGAGGCATTTTTGGTCTTGGGCATGATGTAGCCGGGAAGATCGAGCTCGAGCGCGCGGCCCTGCGCCGTGACAAGCGAAAGGCGACGACCCTGTGCAAAAGCCTCGCCGCGGTGAAGCTCGAGCAGGTCACCGTCGGTCAGCGCGACATGAAGACCCGTAACGTGCGGCCGCATGGGGCCATAGGCATAGCTGCGGGCGCCGGAAGCGTTGCACGCCGCCATGCCTCCCAGGCAGGCAGATGCCTCGGTGGGATCGGTAGGAAAGAATTGCTCGGGGGCCTCCTGGAACTCCTCGTAAGCCTCAAGCGATGCCTGGTTCCAGCCAACAGTCGGCAGCACCTTCTTGCCCAGCTGCTTGCGCAGCTCCGAGAGCACAACACCCGGCTCCACGCGCAGCAGAAAGCGGCCCTGCTCATCGCGGCGAAGACCTAGGTAGCGATTCATACGGGAAGTGTTGAGGATATGCCCGCCGTGGGGCACGGCGCCGGCGGCAAGACCGGTTCGGGCGCCCTGAACCGTTACCGGGACACACTCGGCATGGAGCTTTTCCAAAATGGTGCGAACCTCGTCTTCCGTTGTCGGAAACGAGATACTCGAGGCCTCGCCCGATGCGCGAGATTCATCGCGGCCATACTCTTCGAACTCGTCGGTGAAGGGTTTGATGGTTGCAGACACGCGAACTCCCCCTTTAGCTAACTACAGTGTTTGCAGGGAGATGTTACCGCATCGTTTCGTCGACGTGTTCGAGACCGTCTCCATAATTGGCGATTTTTACGTTCATGCAATTCGGCAAGCGGCTTGATTTCCTCGGCAGACGATGTTTTTGACACATATCGCTCAGCCGCCAACGATCGCATAATTGTCGCTCGAAAAAAGTTGAAGTAATTTTTACCGCCTTTTACCTGCAAAGACGTCAATCCGTCAAGCATTTGGTCAGAAATTGGTCAAGTAGCGGCTGATACGGTCGGCATCGACAGCCAAAACCAATAGAAGTTTTGGCCCCAGAAGCAGGGAGGTTCCCATGGCATATTACTGGCCCCAGTATGGCATCGCCATCGAAGTCGACGACGACCCCTATCTCCTGCCTTTCGAAGAAGAGGCATTCCCCGATACGACGGTCTACCACGTCACCACCGATGTGATCTGCGACCCTGAGTCATTCTCGGCACTCGCCCACCACATCGCACGCATCCACGACATCGAGCTCCCTCCCAACTTCGATGAGCTTGTCTACTCGCGCCGCCTTATGCTCCACATGCTCTTTGGAGCAGACCCATCCACGTTTGCGCGCGTCTACACCGCCAAGGATGCCGCATGAGCGCGAAGAAGCCACCCCGGCCCACGGGTCCGGGACATCGCAAGAAGCTCATCATTGCCTGCCTGGCTATCGCCTGTGCCCTCGTCGCCGTAGGCTTGTACGCCTGGCAGTCGCAGCCCGTACCCGAAGCGGGCGCCTCGGTCACAACGGCCGAGGGCAAATCGCGCCAAGAGATCCAAGATGAGCTCGACGCCATCGTCCGAGACAACATGATGACGATCTCGGTCGCGCCGGTCGCCCAGTTGCAGGAAGGCGGCAAGTTGCGCGTCAACGTGCAAAACGTCCAGGACAACAAGTTTCCCCAGCGATTCCGCGTCATTCAAAACGACGAGACTATTTATGAGTCCGGCATCGTCGAAACCGGCAAGACGGTCGAGACGTGTCCCGCCGGCGACATCGAGGAAGGCGAGGCGTATATCGAAATCCAGGCACTCGACACCAAGACCCATGACAACCACGGCAATCCGACGCGCGTCAAGGTCCGGGTGGAACAGGCCGAGAACTAACCCCTAACGCCCGCTGATCATTGCGCGCGGCCACCAGCACACGTCCAATCATCGCGGGGACGGCCCGCGGCGAATAGAAAGGAACAACCATGGACATCACCAGAAACATGAACGGAGCCAGAGCGCTCGTCGTGGGCGCAGGGCTCGCGCTCGCGCTCGCAATGGGCGCCTCCCCGACGCCAGCCATGGCAGCCGGGCGTGTTGGAAGCACGAAAGTAATGGTCAGGACCGAGATCGACAACGTTAATTTCAAAGTTCCGACGGTTATTCCGTTCGTCGCCAAGGCCGACGGCACGCTTCAGGGCCCCTCAGAAGATGCAACCACCATCGACAACCTTTCGGCCTACGGCATCCATGTCACCAACATGAAGATCGACGCCATGAACACCTGGACCATTGCCGCCGACGCAAAGACCGGAACTGCGCAGAATTCCATTGACTTTAAGGTCGGCCCCGAAGGCGCACTCCAGGACGCCAGCGCCGCAACGCAGGGAACAGGAATCGATCTTTCCAAGAACGCAACCTTTGATATGGGCTATCAGGGTATTGCCGGCGGTTCGGACAAGATCAAGCTCAAGACGAGCGGAAATGTCGCCCGCGTCACGCGCGACATCTTCCATATAACCGGCGAAGGCGATCAGGTTGCAACGATCACCTGGACGGTCGAGCCCGGTGCGCACACGGCATAAGGCGATCGCCTCTGTCGCCATCGTCGGCATCTTGGCGCTCGCGCCGGCAGCAGCCTTTGCCCAACAAGAGCAGGCGCAGGCCGCCACGCAAGTGACCGTCGACCTCTCGGGGCTCGACCGCGGCGACCGCCAGGAACCATTGGCGCAAACGGGCGACGAAAAGCAGCTCTTGGCAGCAAGCGTCGCTGTGGCAGGCGCGGGGGCAGCCGGACTCGGCCTGCGCATCAAACGCAGCCAGTAGCCAGACACAGGCAGGCCACACATAATTTGGTAAGGAGACCCCATGGCATCGAAGAACCTTTTGCCCGTCGTCGCACTCTGCGGCGCGCTCGCAACCGGAACGCCTGTCGCCGCTTGGGCGACCCCCGTCATGGCGGACTCCTTGCCGGCAGTCCTAAGCCCCGCACCAGACCCGTCGAGCGTCATTGCTCGCAAGCGGTTTTCGCTCGCGCAGGCAGCAATCTCGACCTCGGGATGCCTTCGCCGGAATACGGACGCCTCGATAGTCGTGGATATCGAGCGCTCGAATAAGGAAAACGAATCCCAGGCAGGCTGTGCCGTCTGCACATGGCATTCGGTTGTGCTTGACGCAGATGACGATCCATGCGATTTGGAGCTGCGCATCGACATCGCTTCGATCGATGACTCGGCGAACGGAGCGAAGGTCGCCTTCGACAGCACGTTTTTCGAGAAAGGAGGCGGCATATGTCTGGGCTGCGCCGCCGCGAATGCAGACGATGCGCAGCCCACCCTCTCATTCACGGCATCGTTGCGGCTGACCAAGGCCGGCACCGATGCCATCGCGGCGGGAGAAGCGTCCCTGCTGTTCTACGCCGTCAGCACCAAAGACACAGACGTTCATTTCGAGAAGCCAGCCGGGGCACTCAGCCTTACGCGAGGGACGAAAGCAGGCCCCATTGAGATTGATGCCCACGCGCTAGGCAGGCAATGCATTCTCGCCGACCCGGCGCTTCTCGAAATGGAGTGGAACGGATCCGGGGCCGTCGGGATTGTCCCCTCCGCGCTTGGAGCCAAGACACTTCCCTCAAACGAAGGACCCAGCAACGCAACCATAAAAGAAGAGGGCGCAGACAAAGAAGCTGGTGCGGGGGACACGCCATCGCTGGCAAACAGCGTCCCAGCTTCTTTCGAAGCACCGGACGAAACCGTTGCCGATCCAAACGATTCCGAGCTTGCGGACAGCCTAGGGCTTGCTGGTCCTCAAGAAGTCGATGAGGGCAACTGCTGCGTGCTTGCCGCGCTCGACCACACAGAGACTATCGACGCCGCGAACATCGAAGTTGCCGCCGCCAATCAGCCCGTCCGCAAGTCGGCCATCATCGCATTTCCCGAGTCCGTCGAGGTCGTCTTTTTGCCATCGGGCGAGGTTGTGGCCCCGACACTGCTCACCTTGCTGGGTGCTAAGAATACTCGAAACGAAATTAAAAAGATCACGGTTGTCGACCCTGCAACTACCGCCAAGCTGCGTCTATACGCCGTTGCCCCAGACGGAAGCAAGACCCTGGAATTCGATGGCGACACGCTCCTGGCCTGGCGGCGTCTGGACATTATGCAAGACGTCTCGTATCAGATCGAACTCGAAGGGTTTGATCGAGCCCGCGATGCCAATATCATCGCCGCGGCTATTGAATCCCCACAGCGACTTATGACACTGCGCTTTGACTACTATCCCTATGTCCCGACAACCACCTGAGGCTTAAATGCTGCGCGTCGTTTCTAATACCACTTATATAACGTATTAGATGAGTCGCGATGTGCCTCGCATTCCGTTCTGCTACGATTGCCACGTTGGCATCAATACGGGAGGGCTCATGCCGGGCTTGGGAACAATCATCAACGTTGTGCTTTTGATTGCGGGCGGTCTTTTGGGATTAGCGGGCGGTCGCTTTATCACACCGCGCATCCAAGACACGCTCATGAAAGCATCGGGGCTGTGCGTCCTGTTTATCGGCCTGGGCGGAACCATGCAAAAGATGTTCGTCATCGACGGCGACGCCCTCTCGACCACCGGCACCACCATGCTGATCGTCTCGTTTGCCCTGGGCTCGCTCATTGGCGAGGCCGTCAATCTGGAGGCGGCGATCGAAAACCTCGGCGAATGGCTCAAGCGAAAAACCGGCAGCGAGGGCGACAACGAGTTCACCAACGCCTTTGTCTCGGCATCGCTCACGGTGTGCATCGGCGCCATGGCCATCGTGGGCTCGATTCAGGACGGCCTGCTCGGCGATTGGTCCACGCTCGCCCTCAAGGGCGCACTGGACTGCATCATCGTTTGCACCATGACGGCCTCGCTCGGACGTGGCTGCATCTTCTCTGCCCTGCCCGTCGCCGTGTTCCAGGGAACAATCACGCTCTTTGCCGGCGCGCTCTCCCCCATCATGACCACGGCGGCCCTCGACAGCCTTTCGCTCGTGGGCTCCATGCTCATCTTCTGCGTCGGCGTCAACCTGATTCGACCTCAGACCTTCCGCACGGCCAATATGCTCCCCTCCGTTGTCATAGCCGTCATCTACGCGCTCCTGTTCTAAAGCTGTCTGTGTAGCGATATCTCGAACATCTGTTTGATGCTGTGCTATGATATGAGGTCACCGTAGCTGCGTTCGGAGAGGAGGAGCGGTGGCCGACCAGGACATCAAGATGCTCATCGAGCGCATTATGGCCGAGGCCCGGACCCATCAGTCCGCCCGTTTCTCAAATGAGGTCTACGCAGACGAGCCGATTCTCAAGACCGGCCGACAGATGCAGAACTTCCTCCCCGATCAGTACCGCAAGATGCGCGAGATATCGCGCTGGCAGGATGACCCCAAAGGCGGCGCGGGCCGTTGGCTTTCGGAAGCTGAGCTTTTCTACCGCCAAGGCCTGCTGATGGCCGACTTTGAGGACGACTGCCCCTACAACGGCACGTTCAAGTCGTACTTTCCCACCTACAACGCCATGAGCGACCGGCAGCTGCGCGGCTACTTTACGTGGCGCGCGCGGGTACGCCGCGGAACCGTAGAGGAAACGTCTACGTCCTTTGCCTTTCTGTATCTCTATGAGCTGATCTGCGGCATTGGCGTAGATGACCCGCTCGATGGCTTTAATAAGATCAAGGCTTTTTGGGATGCCTATCGAGCCTTTGAGCCCGGCATCGACCGGTTTGCGCGCGTATGGCTGCAGGATTACGCCGTATTCCACGGGCTCGACCCCAAGCTGCTTCGCGACTCTAAAACCGTCAAGTTCGACAACGCCCTTATCGAGCTGCGGCGCGCGGCTCGAGACCTTACGCCCGCACCGGTGCCGTCCGGCCAAACCCCCAAGCGTCGCAAGACCTCCGAGCCCACGCTTCCCATTCCGCCCGACGAGGCGCGCGAGGAGCGGCTTATGGCCGCCATCAACGCCCTCTCCACGTACAACCTCAATAACTCACGACTCGACCGCAGTCATCATCGCGACCTACGCCACGTGGCATGCGCCGTGTATGTCCGTATGGCGCGCTACTATGACACGCACCGAAAGACCGGTATCGTGGCGAGCTTGTTTGGGGAGGAGACGGCCATGCCCTACACCATGTTTGCCTCGGCCGTGTTCTTTGCGCCCGAGCGCCACGAGGACTGCGAATACCGTCTGGACCCCATCCATATCTACCGCTGCCAAAACGGTTTTTGGGAATGCATGCGGATTCACGGCAGCAGGCAAAAGAGCAGCAAGCTTGGAGAGATAATGCGCGCCTGCGACCAGCGCTTGCGCCTGGCTCTGGACCCTGCCCATCCCCTTAAGGAAGAAAAGGTCCCCAAATATCTGGCCAAGATTATCGATGACGAGATCGTGGCATGGCTTTCGTGGGATGCGGCGCACCAGCCCGTCAAGATCGATATCGATCTGAGCCAGCTGGGGCATATCCGGAGTGCCGCCGCACAGACACGTGAAGCGCTCCTGATCGACGAGGAGCGCGAGGACGATGCGCCCGTAGAGGTCGATACGACGGGCTCCGGACAGCCGGAAGCCAAACCCGCGGCTAACGCGATTGTCGAGCCGGTCGCGGCGCCCATGAAACAGGATGAGGCCGACGAGCCGACCATTTCCACCGAACAGTTTGGTGTCGTGGCGCCGCTTCTCGCACCGACGCCCACGTTCGTAGCGGCTACGCCCGCTGACGCCGCATCCGAACTCGCGCCCGCCGCAGCCGCCTATCTGCGCGCGCTGCTCGAGCAGGATACCGCACAGGCGGCATCGGCGGTGGAGAGATCGGGGCAGAGCGAGGATATGCTCGTCGATAGCATCAACGAGGCACTCTTTGACCTGGTGGGCGACACCGTTATCGAATTTGGCGCGGCAGGGCCGCAGATTATCGAGGACTACGAAGCAGACGTGAGAGGATATCTAGACCATGAGTGATACCGCATCCGCAGCGCCCCGCGTGCCCAAGCGCGTCGCCGCCGTCATTCTCAACTCGCTCAAGGGCGGCGTGGTCCCGCGCATCGGCCTTCCCTACATCACCGTGGGACGCGAGGTCGAGATCCGCGCCCTGCTCACCGACCTGAGCCTCATCGCCGACGGCGGCGCGAGCTTCCGCTTCCTGGTCGGTCGCTACGGCGCCGGCAAGAGCTTTTTGCTCCAGACCATCCGAACGCATGCCATGGGCGAGGGCTTTGTGGTCGCCGATGCCGACCTTTCCCCCGAGCGCCGTCTGCAGGGCGGTCAGGGACAGGGCCTTGCCACCTACCGCGAGCTGATCCGCAACATATCGACTAAGACGCGCCCTGAGGGCGGCGCGCTCAACCTTATTCTGGATCGCTGGGTCGCCTCGTGCGCCGATGCCGATGAGTCGGCCGTCAATGCCCAACTCGCCCCGCTCGAGGAAATGGTTCACGGCTTTGATTTCTCCCGCATGCTCCGCCGCTACCGCACGGCCGTTTCCGAGGGCGATGAAGAGGCTATGAGCCGTGTGACCAAATGGATCCGAGGCGAATACCGCACCAAGAGCGAAGCGCGCGCCGAACTGGGCTCCTCAACCATCATCAGCGACGACGACTGGTACGACTACGTCAAGCTCATCGCACGCTTTTTGGTCTGCAGCGGCTACAAGGGCATGCTGGTGCTCATCGACGAGCTCGTAAACCTGTACAAGATTCCCAACGCCATCACGCGCCAGTACAACTACGAGAAGATCCTGACCATGTACAACGACACGCTGCAGGGCAAGGCGCAGTACCTGGGCATGATCATGGGCGGCACGCCAACCTCTATCGAAGACCGACGCCGCGGCGTCTTTTCCTACGAGGCTCTGCGCAGCCGTCTCGCTCAGGGCCGTTTTGCGCGCGAGGACCTCAAAGACATGCTCGCGCCCATCATCCGCCTGCAGCCGCTCACCTATGAGGAGCTGCTGGTACTGATCGAAAAGCTCATGCAGATCCATGCCGGCTACTTTGGCTGGACGCCTACGCTTACCGAGAACGACTTGGTGGACTTCCTCAAGATTGAGTTTGGCCGCGTGGGAGCCGATACACATCTGACGCCCCGTGAGGTCATCCGCGACTTTATTGAGCTACTCGACATCCTGTGTCAGAACCCCGACGCCAACGTGGCCGAGTTGCTGCAAAGCGTCGGTGGCGACGCGCTGGCGCCGGCAGCCGCAACAGAC
>CAKUGX010000013.1 GCA_934654765.1 uncultured Collinsella sp.
TCCATGGCAGTTCCTCTCGGTAGTTAAATTGGGACGGGGCTCTTTTGGCTGGTTCGAATGATCGCACCAATCATACCAGTCAAAAAAGCCCCGTCCCAAATGAGCTGCCTAGGACGGGGATCAATGGGTTTTTTATCCCCGTCCCAGAAAAATCCTTGGGCGCCGCGCAGCCGCCTAGGCGGTGTAGGCGATAGTCGCGTCGACAGCATGGCGCCAGCCGGCGATCTTTTTGGCTCGCTCGTCGGCGGACATGGCAGGCTCCACGATGCCGCGGGCGCCGTAGACGTCGACGACGTCGCGCGTGTACATGCCGAGCGCAATACCGCAGGCCCAAGCCGCGCCCAGGCCGCTCATCTCGTCGTTGCTCGCGATACGGATGGGCGAACCAACCAAGTCGCTCTCAAACTGCATCAGATAGGCATCGCGCGTGGGACCACCGTCAACGCGCAGCTCGGCCAACGCCGCGCCCGAGTCCTCGACCATCGCATCGATCACATCAAAGATCTGATAGGCGATCGACTCGTCGGCGGCCTTCACGAACTCCGCGCGACCCGTGGTGCGCGTCATGCCAAAGACGCAGCCCTCGGCGTCGCTTGCCCAGTGCGGCGCGCCCAGGCCGGTAAATGCCGGCACAAAGTAGACGCGGCTCGCCGGGTTGGCGGCATAGCACAGGTCGGTGACTTCCTCGGGGTTGTTGATGAGCTCCAGGTCGTCGCGCAGCCAGGTCTTGACGGCGCCGGCGTAGCTCACGTTGCCCTCGAGCACGTACTCGGTCACGCCGTCCATGCGCCACGCGAGCGAGCTCGAAAGCCCGTGCGAGCTGGCAACGAACTCGTCGCCGACGTTCATCATGACCGAACTGCCGGTGCCATAGGTCGCCTTGGCCATGCCACGGCTGTGGCAGCCCTGCGCAAACAGGGCGGCGTGGCTATCTCCCAGCACGCCGTGCACGGGCACGGGCGCCGGCAAAAAGCCGCCCAGGTCCGTTGTACCAAACAGACCGTCGGAGTCGGTCACCTGCGGCAGGCAGGCAACATCGATGCCAAAGGCCTCGCACACCGGCTCGCTCCAGCAGCCGCGGCGCAGGTCGAAGAGCTGCGTGCGGCTGGCGTTGGACCAGTCGCAGCGGAACTCGGCGCCGCCCGTGAGCGTCCAGACCACCCAGGCGTCAATCGTGCCCAGGCACAGCTCGCCCGCCGCAGCAGCCTCGGCTGCCGCCGGCACGTTTGCGAGAATCCAGGCCATCTTGCCCGCCGGATAGTAGGGCGAGAGCACCAAGCCTGTCGTGTCGCGCACCAGCTCGGCCACGCCCTCGCGCGCAACCAGCTCGTCGCACAGATCGCGAGCGCGGGCGCACTGCCACACCACGGCGTCGCACAGCGGCTCGCCCGTCGCGCGGCTCCAGGCAACGGTGGTCTCGCGCTGGTTGGAGATGCCGATGCCGACGACGTCTGCCGGATCGACACCCGTCTCCTCCACCACGGCACGCGCCACGGCCAGGACGTTGGCCGCAATCTCGGCCGGATCATGGCTCACCCAGCCGGCCTCGTTGACGATCTGGCGATGCGCGCGGTCGGCACGATGGATCAGATGGCCGCCCTCATCCACCAGCAGCGCCTTGGTGCCCTGCGTAGACTGATCGATTCCGATGATGTAGCGGCCCATGGCCACCCCTTTCAAAATGAATGTGACAAAGGGACGGTCCCTTTGTCACATTCCAATTACTCTGCGGGCAGGAAGTCCTTGACGGTCTTGGCAATTCCGGCACCCGTGAGGCCGTAATGCGCGAAGACCTCGGGGCTCGTGCCGGTGATGACCGGCGCGTCGGGCAGGCTCAGGCACTTGACCGGACGCGGGCAATGCTCGCCCACGACCTGCGCGACCATGGAACCCAGACCACCAAACGGGCTGTGCTCCTCGACGGTCACGACGGCGCGCGTGGCACCGGCGGCCTCGATTACAGCCTCGGCGTCGAGCGGCTTAACGCAGTACATGTCGAGCACCGTCGCCGAGATGCCCTGCTCGGCCAGCAGGTCGGCGGCGTCCACGGCATGGCGGACCATCTCGCCGGTGGCGACGATCGTCACATCGGTGCCGCGGCGCACCCAGGTGGCTCGGTCCATCTGGAACGGGCACTCGTCCTCGGTGTACACGTCCTCGACCGGGTTGCGGCCCACGCGGATGTAGGCCGGCTTATTGTCGGCGACCAGCGCGCGCACGAGCTCGGCGGTCTGGAAGCGGTCGCTCGGCAGATACACGCGCATGTTGGGAATCGCGCTCATGGCGGCGATATCCTGCGCGGAGTGATGACTCATGCCCAGGGCGCCGTAGGAAACGCCGCCCGAGATACCGATGAGCTTGACGTTGGTATTGGAGTACGAAACATCGACCTTGCACTGCTCATACGAACGCGTGGTCACAAAGGACGCGGGCGAGGCGGCCCAGGCCTTCTTGCCGCACGAAGCCATGCCGGCGGCGATGCTCACCAGGTCCTGCTCGGCAATGCCGACCTCAATGGACTGCTGGGGATACTGATCGAAGAACGGCGTGAGCGACGCGGAGCCACGGGAGTCGGAGCACAGGACGACGATATCCTTGTCGGTTGCGGCGGCCTCGAGCAGCGTGTCGCAGATAACCTTGCGGTTGGCGATCTTGTTAGCCATTGATGGCCTCCTTGTGGGCAGCGAAATCGGCGATGATCTGGGCATATTCCTCGTCGTTGGGCAGGTGGTGATGCCAGCCGGCCTTGTCCTCCATGACGGGCGAGCCGTAGCCCTTCACCGTGTTGAGGATAATGACCGTGGGCTTGCCCTTGGTCTCGGCGGCAAGCGTCAGCGCGGCGTCGATGGCCTGGACGTCGTTGCCCGGAATGGACAGCACGTTCCAGCCGAAGGCAGCCCAGCGCTCCTCCTGCGAATCCTGCTTCATGACGTCCTCGGTGCTGCCGCTGATCTGCAGGCGGTTGCGGTCCACGAGCGCGCACAGGTTATCGAGCTGGTAGTTGCCGCCGCTCATGGCGCCCTCCCAGACCGAGCCCTCGGCAAGCTCGCCGTCGCCCATGATGGTGTAGACGCGGTAGTCGCGGCCGTCCATCTTGCCGGCGAGCGCCATTCCCACCGCCACGGGCAGACCGTGGCCCAGCGAGCCCGAGTTCATCTCGATGCCCTTGAGCTTGTTGTTGGGGTGGCCGATATAGGGGCTGCCGAACTTGGAGAAACGCGCCTTGACGTCGTCGAGGTCCAGATAGCCCTCGTGGCAGAGCACCGCGTAGTAGGCCTCCATGGCATGGCCCTTAGAGAGGACGAAGCGATCGCGGTTGGGATCGTCGACGGTCTCGGGCGTAATGTTGAGGTGGTTGGCGTAGAGGGTCATGAGCGCATCGATGACCGACATATCGCCACCGATGTGGCCGCCGGCACCGGCCATGATGATATCGACGCAATCGCGGCGAAGGTCCCAACGCAGGGACTCAAGCTCTTCAATCGTTGCCATTTCTACTCTCCTCGCAGGTAGGCTTTGACGTCTTCTTCGATGGGGTCGTACAGGTCGGGCTGGATGCCAATGTATTTACATGCCTCGTAGAGCACCGGCACCACGTTGCTGTGGATGGCCACGCAGTGGTGGATGTAGGGGCCCTCGACGATCTTGGCCTCGAGGCACTTGAGGTTTTCGACCTCGACCCACAGGTAGGTGCCCATGCCGGCCGGACCGTCGATACCGCGGGCGTTGCCCAGCAGCAGCGAGTACTCGCCGTTGTCGCCGTCAAAGCGAGCAAGGGTGAGGTCTCCGTGCTTGGCCTCGGCCGTCAGCGCGCCGGGGTGATCGAACGCCAGCGGGTAGGTGAGCTTGGGCTTGACGGCCGCGCAGCTGCAGGGCCAGGGGCCGCAGTGCTGCAGAAGCTCGCCGTTCTCGTTGTCGGGGTGACGGACGGTCCAGTCGGCGAACATGCCACGGTGACGGCCCAGGTCGGCCGCCTCGACCATGAGCGCAGTGATGGCGCCGTGGATGTCGGTCTCGCAGACGACGGGGATGCCCATCTCGTTGAGGATGGCGTTGGCGGCGCAGGGCATAATGCCCAGCTCGTCCTGCAGGGCGTTCCAGCACTGGATGGCGCCGGCGTTGCAGCCGTACTTCTCGACCAGGCGCTTCATGGCGATGGCGAGCCCTGCGACCGCGGGGACCTTGTCCTCGGGGATGCAGATCTCAAAGCTGTCGGCAATGTGGGCGAGCATGGCGGCCATGGCCTGCTCGTCGGCCTGGGCGTCGCGCACGGCCTGGACAAGCTCGGTCATGGGGATGGGCGAAAGCTGGATGTTGAACTTCTCGAGCAGCTCGCCCTCGTTGCACATGGTCGACCAGAAGTCGAACGGACGGGTGGCCATCTGCAGGATGCGGGTGTGCTTGAAGGTCTTGACCACGTTGCACACGGCCAAGAAGTCCCAGACGCCGCGCTCGAACTCGGGATCGGTCAGGCGGCAGTTGGTCATGTAGGTGAAGGGCACCTGGAAGCGGCGCAGAACCTTGCCGGTGGCAAACAGGCCACACTGGCTGTCGCGCAGGCGGGTGCCGTCGGGCTCGGGGCGCTCGTCGCGCGGGCCCCACAGCAGCACGGGCAGGCCGAGCTCGCGGGCGAGGCGGGCGCAGACATACTCGGTACCAAAGTTGGCGTGGCACAGCATGATGCCGTCGACGCCCTCGGCGCGGAACTTCTTAACGATGGGCTCGATATGGCTGTCATCGAACAGCAGGCCCTCGTCGTTGATGTCGTCGATATCGACGATGTCGACGCCGATCTCGCGCAGGCGGTCAGCCGTCAGACCGCGATACTTGATTGCGTCCGGCGCGCTAAAGATGCTGCGGCGCGTGGGCACAAAACCGAGCTTGATCTTATCCATGTACGTCCTCCCCTAGTCACATGTTCAGTAAACAGACGCATGTTTCGTTTTGTTCTGTTTACTAAATGTTTTACTCTTCTGTTTAGAAGTTTAACGCGAAATACCCGTAAACGGTAGAGAAATCAGCCTAAACGGTATGTAAACAATCTGAACATACAAGGGGAACAAAAAAGAGGGCCCCGAAGGACCCTCTATCTGTGGTGTTTTGTGTGTCCGCCGTAACGCGGGCGCATTTATCGCGAGTAGGCGGCGCTTTCGCCTAGAGCTCGCGCACGCTCTGGCGCTCGACAAAATAGGTCGACACGGCCGTCTTGCAGGTGTAACTCTTGGGATTGCGGATATTGCCCACCAGGCGGCGCACCGCGATCTCGCCCACCTCGTGCTTGGGAACATGCACCGTGGTGAGCGGCGGATTGGAGAAGGCGCCCACGGACAGGTCGTCGAAGCCGATCATCGATACGTCGTCGGGCACGCGCACGCCGTGCTCGTTGAGGGCACGCATGGCGCCAACGGCGAGCACGTCATTCTCAGCAAAAAAGGCCGTCGGCAGGTCGTCGCGCGAGACGGTATCGAGCCAGGCGCCCATGTCGTGATAGGCGCCCTCGAGCGTGGTGCCCAGCGTGATGTGCCATGCCGGGTTGGGCTCAAGGCCCGCGTCCTCAAGCGCCTGACGGTAGCCACGCTCGCGATCCTTAAAGTTGCGGATACGCAGGTCGCCGGCAAGATAGCCGATCTGCTTGTGGCCCTTTTCGATAAGATGGTCCACCGCGCGCAGCACCGAGTCGGTATTTGCGATGACCACGGCATCGAAGTACTGGCGGTCGCTCCAGCCGTCGAGCACGATCAGGTGGGCGGCAGCGTTGGCGAACAGGGCGTAGTCCTCCTCGCCCAGCTCGGTACCCATCAGCACGATGGCGGCCGACGGATCGGCGATCAGCCCCTCGACCTGCGGGCGCACGGCGTCCAGGTCGCTAAAGTCGAGCGTGACAAAGCTCGTGCTCATGCCATGGCGGCGCGCCTGGCGCTCCACGCCCTCGATAACCGCAGGGTGGAAGGTGCTCTCGTCCAGGATGGCGCCCGTCTTGCGCGCAAGCACGAACTGGATACTCTCGAGTTGCGTCGACTGCTGGTAGCCGAGTGACTGCGCACACTCGAGGATGATCTTAGCGGTCTCTTCGCTCACGCTGCGCTTGCGGTTGAGCGCGTTGGACACGGTCGCGGGCGAAAAGCCGGTGATGCGGCTGATCTCGCGGACACTTGCTTTGGCCATCGTTTCTCCCTAGCGACGGTCGCGGCCGAGCTCATTGGCTCGGCAACTAAACGACCGAAAATTCAATCTAAACAGAATAGTAAATGTTTAGTAGCTAGTTTACCCTGTTGTCAAGCAAAGTGACGCAACTATTCCCCCAACGGCCACTTTTTACCGGTAGCCAATTTGGGACGGGGCTTTTTTGACTACCTTTAGAGGCGCATGGCCTCCTGCACGGCTCCGTACAGGTTGGCATCGTTGCCGAGTTCGGCCACCTTAATCTGCGGCTCGGGGATGCCGGCAAAACCGCCCTCGTAGCCAGCGAGCGCGGCCGGCATCTGGGCGCGAAGTGCATCAATGAGTTCGGGATGGCACGAAATGCCACCCGCAATCACAAAGACCTCGGGGTCGAGCACGGCCTGCAGGTTTACGAGCTGGGCATCAAACGTACGCGCATAGCGGTCGAGAGCGCGCTGGGCCGCCTCGTCGCCGGCCTCGATCCACTCGAAGACGCGGCGCCCGTCCACGGCAGTATCTGCCGGCAGTCCTTTCTCCGCCACAGCAGCATCGCGCAGCGCGCGCCAGCCGCCTGTGCCGGCAAACACGTTGTCCATCGCCGCCGCACGCGTCACATCATTGCGCAGAAAGCTGAATTCGCCGGCAAAACCATGCGAGCCGCGAAGGACATGACCGTCGATAACGATGCCGCCGCCAATCCCGGTGCCAATGGCAAGTACCACGCCAATACGGTGCCCACGTAGCGCGCCCGCCGCATATTCGCCAAGCGCACAGCATTTGCCGTCGTTATTGACAGACACCGGCATGCCAAGACGCTCGCGCAAGAGCCTTCCCAGCGGGCAACCGTCCATGTATGTCAAAGCGCCGCCGCGATGGATCGTGCCGTCCTCGTCCCCCTCGTAGATGCCACCGGGCGCGCTCACGCCCACGGCGGAGACACGCTCGCGATACGGCTCGACAAGGCCGGCCAGGGCCTCGACCACTTCTTCGGCCGCGCTAAAACTAGTCGGCAGGCTACCGCGCTCTCGGATGGAGTAATCCTCACCCAGCACGGCCCACTTAACTGCCGTACCGCCCACGTCGATGCCAAAGAACTCTTTCATGCTGCCCCCACTTAAACGTACATGTGCCAATTATCTAGGCTTTCTTACCCATGCAACCACGAGGGCTTCGAGCGAACAATGGGTTTTAGGCTAACGGTCACGTTAATTCTATAAACGGTGTTCAATCTGTTTACGGCAGCTAGCTATATAGGCAAACCAACATAGTCGCCAATTTGGGACGCAGCTTTTTGACTGTTTTGCCACCCGATGATTTTTTAATCCCCGTCCCAGAAAAATCATCGCCAAAGTAGCTAAATTAGCCCCGTCCCAAAAAGACTACTTTGGGGACGGGGCGCAATAGGCACTTAGCCCAAGACGCGGGCCATGCGGGTTTTGAATTCGGCGAGAAAGCGCGGGGCGTCTACGGTTAGCGCCACGAGCGCGCTCTTGTCCGGATCGGCCACGCGGCGCTCATCGCAGATGGTGCGGCCGCGATACTCGCCGAGCAGGTCCACGCGCAGGTTGCAGCCAAGTGCGCCCACGAGCGTGGGATCAATCGCCACGGCAACGGCCAACGGGTCGTGCAGCGCGCAGCCGCCCAGGTAGGGCGCGTTCATCTCGTATGAGCCGATGTAGTGCTCGACCATACCCGCAAACGCGCAACCCGCCATAGTGCCCGAACCCGTCCAGCCGGCGATATCGCGGCGCGTGAGCACCACGCGATGCGTCACGTCCAGACCGACCATGGTGAGTTTGCGGCCCGAGCGCAGCACGGCATCGGCGGCCTCGGGATCGCTTGCCATGTTGGCCTCGGCGCCCGCGCTCACGTTGCCGGGCACGGTGAGGGCACCGCCCATCACGACCACGCGGCCGATGGACATCATCGCCGCCGCATCGCGCTCCAGGGCAAGCGCCAAGTTTGAGAGCGGGCCGGTTGCCACATAGACCAGATCGGGTCCATAGGTGCGTGCGGCATCGATCAGATAATCGACCGCCGCGTTACCATCGGCCGATGTCGCCCCCACCGGCTCGTAGGGCGATGCGGGCACGCTCGCGCCGCCAATGCCGTTTTTACCATGGATGAGCGTGGTGGACGCCGGCGGCGTATAGGGCTCGTTCGCCTTAATGGGACGATCGGCGCCCAGGTACACCGGCACCTCGGGGCGGCCCAACAGGTCAAGCACCGCCAGACAGTTATGCGCCGACTGCTCGACGCGCACGTTGCCAAAGCACGTGGTAATACCGACGAGCTCCACCTCGGGGCTCGCGATGGCGTAGGCGAGCGCCATCGCGTCGTCCACGCCCATATCTAAATCAAGGATCAGCTTCTTGGTTGCCATTGTTCTACTCCGCTTCTCCGTCTAAACCATCTAAACCAAACTTATGTTCAACTTCGGCGCGCGTGGGAATCGATTGCTGAGCACCCAGGCGCGACACCGTCACTGCCGAGGCGCGAGCGCCCGCGGCCATGCACTCAAAGAGAGGCAAGCCCTGCAGCCGGGCCGCCGCAAGCGCGCCGATAAACGTATCGCCCGCGGCGGTCGTATCGACCACCTCGCTCGAAAGCGCCGGCATGCGCAGCAGCTCGCCATCATCGCCGAGCGTAACCGACCCGGATCCGCCCAGCGTGATGACCGCGGCACCGACGCCCTTGGCGAGCAAAGCCCCAAGCGCAGCGACGCAGCTCGCGTCATCCGTGGGCAAGATGCCCGTCAGCGCCTGGCACTCGGTCTCGTTGGGACAAACCAAGTCGACCGCAGACCACGCTCCCGCCGGCAGGTCGCACGCCGGCGCCGGGTTAAAGACCGTATAGAACCCCAGCCTGTGGGCGCAAGAGAGCGCCGCGGCCGAGGTCATCAGGTCGCATTCGCCCTGGGCGATAAAGACGCCGCCGGCCGCCGGGGCGAGGTCGCAGATATTAGCGTCGAGCTCATCGGCCACCAGATAGCGCAGCGCGCAGGCAACGTCCTCGCCCGAAAGCGCATGGTTGGCGCCCGGCGATAACACGATGCGGTTGTCGTTCTCGCAGCGAATGATAGTCGCGGTGCCCGTCTCCACGTCGTCGCGACGCGCCACAAACTCAACGCCCACGCCGGCATCTTGGAGCCCCGCCACCAGTGCGTCACCAAATGTATCGCGCCCGACGGCGCCGATCATGCACGTGCGCGCACCCATGCGCGCGGCGGCGACAGCCTGGTTTGCACCCTTGCCGCCGGCGTTGGTGATAAAACCGCTTCCGCCGACGGTCTCGCCCGCACGCGGCATGCGCTCGCACGCCACCGAAAGGTCCATGTTCATGCTGCCGAACACCGCAACGATGCCGCGATCTGCCATGGAAACCTCCTCATCCGCGGGCTTTTTGCCCACCGTCGGCCGTCAATCGTATGCTTTCGCACCTCTATAACTTTAGTTCACTTTGATGTGAACGCGCGCTTGAGGTTGCGCCAGCAGCAAGCATTCACAGGAGCAGGCGGCTACAATGAATACGTGCTGATTATTCTCGTCATTGGATGATGTTTTATGGAACAATTCCCGCAATCGAGCTCGCGCGACCCGCGCCGCACGGGCAACGAACCGGCGCCGCACGAACGTCCGCGGGCCGAGCGCCGCACCGGCGGCTCGCGACGCGCCCCGAGCCCCCATCGTTCGCCCGCCAACAAAGCGGACCATGCCAGCGCCGCCACCGCAGACCAGACGCGCGCTCGTCCCAAATCCCGCTACATTCCCGCCCTCGACGGCCTGCGCACGCTCGCCGTTGTCGCGGTGGTGCTCTATCACCTCAACCTCACATGGGCGCAAGGCGGCTTGCTCGGCGTCACGATCTTCTTTGTGCTTTCGGGCTACCTGATCACGCGCCTGCTGCTCAACGAAGTCGCCAAGACCGGACGCATCGACCTCAAGAGCTTCTGGATTCGCCGCATCCGCCGCCTGTTCCCCGCCGTAGTGACCGTCGTGGTGGTGACCTGCGCGCTGTGCACGATCTTTAACCACGTGATGCTCACCAAGATGCGTCCCGACATCCTGCCGTCGCTGCTGTTCTTCAACAACTGGTGGCAGATTGCCCAAAACGTCTCGTACTTCAATGCCCTGGGCGACCCCTCGCCGCTCACGCACTTTTGGTCGCTTGCCATCGAGGAACAGTTCTACTTGATTTGGCCGCCACTGCTGTTTGCCATGGTATCCATGCATGTGAGCAAGCCCAACACGCGCCGCGTGGTTCTGGGCCTTGCCGCGGCATCTGCCCTCGCCATGATGGTGCTTTACAACCCTGCCGCCGACCCCAGCCGCGTGTACTACGGCACCGACACCCGCGTGTTCTCGCTGTTGCTGGGTGCCTGGATGGCCTTTATCCCCGATCGTGACCTGGCGCCGGTGCGTCTCGCCCATCGCTTGGGACTCGATCACCTAGCTGGCGCCGCCAAGCACGGCAAGAACGCCGAGGGCAAGCAGGGCACGAAGGCCGACGATGCAGCCGAGACCGCCCCGATGCAGCCGAGTGCCCTCGTGCGTTTTTGGTCCTCGCCCGCATCCATCGATGTGTTGGGCGTTGTAGGCCTGATTGGCCTCGCCGCTATGGTCGCACTCACCAACGGCTACACCGCGTTCCAGTATCGCGGCGGCACGCTGCTGTGCTCCATCCTCACGCTCATGGTCATCGCTGCCTGCGTGCAGCCCCAGGGAATGGTGGCCCGCGCGCTATCCGCCGAGCCGCTCGTATGGGTTGGCAAGCGCTCCTACAGCATCTACCTGTGGCACTATCCGCTGTTGCTGCTCATGAACCCGGTCGCCAACATCAACGATACGCCCTGGTGGCAGTACATTTTACAGGTACTGCTGGTGGTAGCCGTCGCCGAATGTTCCTATCGCTTTATCGAGACGCCGTTTAGGAAGGGCGCCTTTGGGCGCACTGTCTCCGAGTTCCGCGATGGCACCACCACGCCTGCCAACTGGGTGCGCTCGCATATTCCTGCGTGTGCCACTTGCGGCATCGTGCTTGTCATCGCGCTGGGCGGTCTGGTCTTTGTGCCGGAAACCTCCGCGCTCAGCGGCGAAGGCGCCGAAGTCCTCAACAAGGTAGCTAAAAACGCCGCGCCCACGGACCAACAGGCAGCCGACGACACCGACAAGGACAACGATGGCTTCCCCGACGGCTCCTACGACCTGCTCATGATCGGTGACTCCGTGTCGCTACGCGCCGTGGACGCCTTTGATGGCGTGTTCCCGCACAGCCATATCGATGCCGAAAAGGGCCGCCAGTTCGATGCGGGCCGCGCGACATTTGAGGGTTATATCCAACAGAACCTTGCCGGCAAAATCGTGGTCTTTGCCCTGGGCACCAACGGCTTGGTAACCGATGACCAGATCGATGCCATCATGGCCGATGCGGGAGACAAGCGCATTGTCGTGTTTGTAAACACGCGCAGCCCGCAGCCGTGGGTTGGCTCGACCAACCAGGCCATTGCCAACGCCGCCACGCGCTACAAAAATGTGCGCGTTATCGACTGGTACGGATACAGCGCCAACCGAAATGACCTGTTCGATGGCGACGGCACGCACCTGTCGACCACCGGTGTGACCGAATACCTCAACTTGATTCACGATGCCGTTAAGAAGGACCTGCCCGTGCACCCCGAGGATCACGTCAACGACCCGCAGCCGGCAGCGGTGAAGTCCGCCACCGACGCGCTCGTCAATGCGCTCGCTCTCAAGCCGCACAAGCTGGGCACCGACAAGTAATCCGGCAGCTAGGGACGTTCCTTTTATGCCGGCACCTTGGGACACTCCTGCGACAAACGAAAGCCGCCCCTGGGCTGTCAATTCCAGTCCAGGGGCGGCTTCGTAACAACATGCCAAGGGGCTGTGGGCAAAAAAGGGCAAATATGAGTACTGTTGCCATTTTAGTAGCAGGCAAATCCGCCCAAAATGGCGCCTGAGCGATCCCTGTAAACCCCTAGAGCGGCCAACCTAGCTGGACTAAAGCCTGTTGAGGCGAGTTTTAATGTACACACTCTAGATTATGTATATTATCTTCTTGCATATAAATGCTATCGTCCTAGCAACAGTACTCATATTTGGCATTTTTTGTCCACTGCCATATAACTAATGCCCTATAGCGGGCAAAAAACAGGCCGCAGCCCATCGCTACGGCCCGCTCGAAGCCTCAAAAGAGACGCTAGGCGCTGTAACCCATCGCCTGCAGCACAAACATAACAACTGTCAGCACCGTAATCACGCCGATGGTCGCCCACGTGAGCACGTTCCATACGCGGCCGTTGCGGTTGGCGCCCATAATGTGACGGTCGGCGGCGATAACCACCTGGAACACCAGAACCACGGGCAGTAGCACGCCGTTGATAACCTGCGAGGTCATCATAATCTGGAACAGATCGACGCCGGGCATGAGTACCAGCACGGCCGAGATACCGATAATGGCCGTAATGATGCCGCGGTAGACCGGAGCCTCGTCCCAGCTGCGGTCGGCGCCGCGCTCCCAGCCAAATGCCTCGCAAATGGCGCTCGACGTAACACCCGGCAGCACGCAGGCGGCCAAGAAGCTCGCCGCAACCAGGCCCGAGGCGAACAGCACCGTGGACCACTGACCGGCGATGGGCTCCAACGCGCGGGCAGCATCGGCGGCATCGCTAATCTGAATACCCGCCGGGAACAGCACCGCACCGGTCGTGATGATAATAAAGCCCGCAATGATATCAGCAGCGATCGAGCCGCTCACGGTATCAATACGCTGCAGCACGATATCGTCCTCGCCCGCATTCTTGTCAACCACGTTGTTCTGTGCCAAGAAGATCATCCACGGCGCGATGGTAGTACCGATCGTTGCGACCACGAGCGATACGTAGCTGGGGTCATTCTGAATGTTGGGCACGACCAGGTCGACCGCGACCTCACCCCAGTTGGGACCCGCCATAAACGCCGCAACGACATAGGTCACGAACACGCAGCTCACCAGCAGCAAAATCTTCTCGATGCGCTGAAAGCTGCCCGACATGGTAAGCATCCACACCAGCAGCGCCACCAACGGCACCGAGATGCTCGCCGGCACGCCAAACAGGGCAAGGCCGCTCGCGATACCTGCAAACTCCGAGATGGTCACCGCCGTGTTGGCGATCAGCAACGCCGCCATGGCCAGCACGCTCCTGCGCACGCCAAAGCGCTCGCGAATCAGCGAAGCCAGGCCCTTACCCGTCACACAGCCACAGCGCGCCGCGGTCTCCTGCGTCACGATAAGCAGCACGGTCATGACGGGAAGCATCCAGAGCATCTTATAGCCATAGCTGGCGCCCGCGCTGGAATACGTGGCGATACCGCCGGCGTCATTGCCCGAAAGCGCCGCCAGCAGACCGGGACCCATAGCGCCAAAAATGGCCGCGATGGTCAGCTTTTGCTTGGTGCTCGGCTTTTGCTTCGTGTTTTGCACGCGACCACCTAACCCATGACCGACATGGTAAGCAGCACTGCGGCAACGCAGTACGCCACGCACGAGATCATGACGGCAATGACGTTCATGGCGGTACCCGACGTATTGAGGTCGTGCTCATCGCGCCAGAACAACACCGTCAGATACATCACGGCGCTCATGTTGCCAACCAGGCAAATGATAGCCGCGATGTTAAAGCAGCCGGTAAAGAGCTGCTCCTCGAACATGGGGGCATCGGGGAACGCGGCGGTGCGCACCAACTGCGCGCACAGGTAAGTCACGAGTGACAGAATCAGGCCCATGCCCGTACTCTGGAAGAAGAACCCCAGATACGGCTTGGGCTCGTCGTCGTGACCGTCATACTCCAGGAAGTAGTTCTTGACGAACGACACCATGCGCGAGGCCGCCAGCAGCACGAGCGGCATGGCGCACATGGGAAACACCACCAGATGCGCGGAGCCGAGCGCCGTTCCCAGTACGGTCGCCATGATGCACGACGCGATGCCCCATACAACAACCCAGTACTGGCGATGCACGAACCAGCTGAGCACGTTCGTCGAGTCGTCGGACGCGCTGTCGCCCGAGCCGACACCGGCGATCTGCAGGTCCTCCTGATGCTCCTCGGCGATAACGTCCATGGCGTCGTCGAAGGTTACGATACCCAGGATGTGGCGGTTCTCGTCGCAGACGGGGATGGCGACCAGGTCATACTTGGTCATCTCGTCCGTTACGTCTTCCTGGTCCTCGTCGGGCGACACGTAGACCAGGTCGCGATAGGCCAGCTGACCCAGCGTGGCGTCTCGGTCGGCTACGATCAGCGTGCGCAGCGAAAGCACACCGGTCAGCATGCCGCTCGGATCCTCGGTATAGACGTAGTAGACGCTCTCGAAGTCCTCGTCGAGCTCGCGAATCGCCTCGATGGCGTCACCGACCGTTGCCGTGGCGGGCAGGGAGACAAACTCCGAGGTCATGATGCGGCCGGCGGTGTTGTCCTCATACCCCAGCAGGTTACGAATCGCCTTCTCCTCCTTGACGCCCATCAGGCGCAGGAGCTTCTCGGCCTTCTCGTAGCTGAGCTCGTCGATCAGGTCGGCGGCGTCGTCCGGGTCCATCATGGCCAGCATCGACGATGCGTCCGTGTCGGACAGGCCCTCGAGCATCTCGGTCATAAGCTCGTCGTCATCGAACTCCGAGATAGCCTCGGCGGCCTGGGCGGTATCGAGCTGTGCAAAAACCTGCGCGCGCAGGCGCGGGTCGAGCTGCTCGATAATGTCGGCGATGTCGGCGGGATGCAGCTCGCCGAGCGTCTTGTGCGACACCGAGAGCTGGATGTTCTTGGTCGAGCGATCGAGCAGGTCCATGTAGGACCAGGCGATGATGTCCTCGCTGAGCGGCTTGCCCAGGTGCTTCATAAAGCCCTCGACGACATGCTCGAGCGCGGGGCTGATCGCGCGTAGCAGGCCGCGGGCGCCGACCTCGGCACCCAGCAGACGTAGCTGGTTTTCGCCCGACATGGAGAACTTGATGTCGTTTACGCGCACGACCTTCATGCCCTGCGTGTCGACGATCTGCTTGTTGAGAACGTCGCGCGCGAGCAGCAGCTCGGTCGGCTGCAGGTACGAAAAGCGGATTTCGGTGGCCGACGTCTTGAGGTACACGCCCGTCTCGTCGATACGGTCGACCCATTTGCGCCAGCTGATCATAAACGGCGTCTTGCCGGGACCGCGAAACGCGAGCGACGTCACGTGCGGAAAAACTTCGCCGGTAGCAATACCAAAATCGTTGACCACGCCGAGCTTCTCGCCGTCGACGTCCAAGACCGGCAGTTTGAGCATCTCACTCAGATAATTCAATGGTGCTCCCCATCATTATTCCTGCGGATCGCGGCAAAACGGGCACGCCATCCGTGGACAATTGGATATGTATACGCATGCGCGGGCGGCACGCCGCTCGACGCTCACACCCCGTGCATGCGCAAAAAGCACCTGCATGGGGTCATCGACTGTATGGTCGAGGTTTGGATTTCACCTGCAACCTTTCTCTTGACCCTCATTAACCGCAGTAACTATAGCATCAGCATCGCCCTGCGGCACCGAATTTATGCGCTGCACATTGCAGGCATACCAAACGCTGACGTATCCGTGACATAGTCGTTGGGGACTACTCCGTGGTGTCGTCGTCCTCGGCGAGTTGGGGGAACACGGCGTTCTTGGGCATCGTGACCTTCGTCAGCGAGGTGAGCTTTTTGCTCAGCGACGTGTCCGTCTTGACCAGGTCGCTCAGCGTCACGATCTTGTAGCCGTCGGCAACAAGGCCGTCGATAATCTGCGGCAGCGCCTCGAGCGTCTGCTCGGCGCACTCGTCGCTATCGGTGAGCAGCACGATATTGCCCGGCGTCACCGAGTCGAGCACCGTCGAGACCTGCTCGTCGGCACCATTGAGCAACCAGTCGCCCGAGTCGATATTCCACGAGACCACGGCAGACACCAAGTCCATCGAGTCAATCCAATTTTGCTCGTCAAACGCGGCGTAGGGAGCGCGCAACAGCATCGTCTTGACGCCGGTTGCCGACTTGATGGCGTCGGTTCCCTTCGAGATCTGCATGCGCACCGTCTCGCGATCCTCGCCCTTGAGCGAATCATCGCAATAGCTATTGGAGCCGACCTCGCACCCGGCGTCGACAATCGCCTTGGCCGTGGCGGGCGAGGACTCGGCGGCATCGCCCGAAAGGAAGAACGTGGCGCTCACGCCCTTCTCCTTGAGCACCTGCAAAATCTGCTTGGTGGCACCGCTCGGCCCCTCATCAAACGTCAGGGCCACAACCTTCTCGTTGCCCTTTGGCGCCACGCTGGCGCAGGCAACCACACAATCGGTGGCGGGCACAACCTCGCCACGGTCCTGCGTCTTGCCCGACTGCTCGCCGACCCACACCTCGGAGCGGCCCTGGACGCCCCACGTCTGCACATACTCGATGGCGCCCGTGCCCTCGACCTTCAGCTTGGGCTCGATGGTCGTGGTCTGCACCTCGTGCTTCTCGTAGATGTTGCGGCCGTCTTTGACCGTCACCTTCTCGCCACCGGTTAGCTCGCGGCTGTCCCATTTGCCCTGCTTCACACGCTTGCCGTCAACCTTCACCGACAGCTTTTCGCCCCCGTGGCGCTTGAGCACGCTGTCGTCGACGGCCAGCAGGTCGCCCGCATCATAGGCGTCGGTCAGCTCCTGGTCGTCGATAAGATTCTGCAGCGTAGAACCCACGCGCACCGCGGTCTTTTGTCCGTTGAGCTCCACGTCCACGCTGCGGTTGACGTAGCCCACGACGGCAGCGATAAACAGCACGAGCGCGCAGCCCACGGCGATGAGCGCATAGGGCAGACGGGATGGACGGCGGGGCGAGCGCCCGTTGCCAATGCGCGCACTGCGGTCGCTAAACCCGCGGCTATGGTTGAGGTACATCGCGCCGGGCTTACGGCGGCGCTTGCGCTGGCCGCTGGGCAGCTGCCCCAGGTCGCGGCGAGCCGTCGGACGCGCACCGGAGTGCACGTTTAAGTTGGATCCGTTTTGGCGCATGTGCCCTCCCCCATAAACACAGCGAGCCGGAGCAACATGTCTCCGGCTCGCCTCCCATCATTTGGTACGTCGCTATTTGCTAGCTTTTGACGAGCCCCCGCTCGCCTTTTGGTATTCGTCCTTAAAGGCCTTGAACATGCCGCGCGTCTTGCCGAGCTGCTTGCCCAGCGCGCGACTGCCCTTGTCCACGGCGACCGATCCCTTGTCATCGAGCACCTTGGCGCCCTTTTTGACCTTATCGCCCACCACGACACTGGCCTCGGCAGCCTTTGCGGCGGCGCCGCCCGAATACCCGAGCGCCTTGACCTCGTCCGAAACGATCATCGCGCCGTTCTCGTAGCCGCGCAGCATCGTCGGCGGCACCTGCGTGTCACCGACAAGCACGCTCGAAGCGGCACCGGCGGTCACATAGAACATCTGGACGATGCCCGAGCGCGGCTTGAACTCCACGTCCGAACAATATCCCACGACATCGCCCGATTCCGTGCGCACGTCCATACCAACCCAGATGATGCAATCGTCCAGGTTAATGTCGAGGCGCTTGGCCGCGGCGGCATCGTAGGTGTCCTTGGCGTCATCCACCGCGATAGCACCCTCATAGACGCCGATGGCATCGAGCGCCACAAAACGGTCGGGGCGCTCGATCATGCCCGCAATGTCGGACTGGCGAACCATAAAGCCCACCACGCGCGTTCCGCCCGGAGTAAAGACCGGAAAGTGTATCTTTCCGAGCTTTTTAGGGCTACGTGGCGTGCCGTCCTTTTTAGTGCGCTTGTCCTCGGTGGGCTTGCGATAGATCTTGGCGCCGACAAAATCCCCGGCGCGCATTATGCCTCGGTCGAGGGCTCCGCAGCCTCGGTGTCGGCCTCGGCGGCGTTCTCGACCACGACGTCGGCAGCGGGCGTCACGTTGCCGCCCGAAATGGCGTCGTTGAGCTGCTCGCGCAGCTGATCCATACGCTCGCGGGCCAGGTCGACCTTGGCGCGCAGGTCATCGGTCTTGGCATCGACCATCGGACCGAAGTCGTTGACCGCAGCACGGGCCTCCTCGGCACCGTGCTCGTAGGTATCGCGCATGTTATCCCAAGCGTCGTTGGCGATATCGGCAGCCATGGCGCGGGTCTCGGCACCCGAGCGCGGGGCCAGAGCAACGCCGATGATAGCGCCGGCGGCGGCACCAAAGAGTGCACCGGAGATAAAGCTAAAAGTCTTACCCATGATCATTCCTCTCCTGCGGGCACGTCGGCGCCCACCGTTTGAATGCTGTCCATTATACCCGCAGCGCAACACTTGCCGCTCCGCTCATCTGCGTACGGCAAAGGCGCAGGTACGTGATGGTGATAAACGCGTAGGCCTACTCCTGAGGCATAGCCGGCATGGCCACCGTGGCACCCGGGTCCTCGCCGGCGCCGTCCACGAGCGGCAGGCCGCCCTCATGCGCAGGTCCTGCCGGAACCGTCGCCGCACCGCCAAAGACGGCAGCGGAGGCCTCGTGGTTCTCGGCAACCGCGCCCTCGGTATCAATCGCCACCTGGGGTTCGTCGTCAAAGTTGGGGACGCCCTGGGGCTCAGCTGCCGGCTCGGCGGCCGCATCGACAACGGGATCGACATCGGCGTCGGCAGGAGCATCGCCCTCGGCCGCATCCTCGGCCACGTCCTCGCCATTCGCGGCGGCGACGGCCTCGTGCGGATCCTTGCCCTCGGCCTCGGCGCGCATGCCCAAAACCAGGTTGCGCAGGCCCGCGACCGTGCCCTCCACATCGGGGGCGGGCTGGTCGGCGTGCAGGTAAGCCCAATCCATCATGAAGGTGGCAGACGACAGCGCGCCGATGGCCAGCGCATCGTCGGGACACGAAAGCTCAACCTCAAAGACGCGCTCGTCGTGCTCACTCACGCGCGTGCGACCGCACGAGATGCTGCCGGCAAGGCCGGTCTCGTTCATGAGCTCGACCGTCACGTGCTCCAGCAGGTGGCAGAGCTCGGTCTGGCCCATGCAGTCCTGGAACTCGCGGCCCGAATCGCCCAGGCACAGATGCTTGGCAATCGCCGGCACCAGGTAGTACACGCGCGCCGTGGCCTCGATATCCTCCGAGGTCATGAGCGGCATGCCGGGGTTCACCAGCACGTGCGCGCAGATCTTGTCCTCGCTGACGGTGACCTTAAGGATGTTGAACAGGCCTGCCATAACTCTCCCCTACTCGTCCTTGTCCTACTCGTCGCCGTCGTGCGGAATCGCAGCATCCGCACCCGACGCCGCCGGCTCGTCCGCCGCGGACTCGGAATCCTTCTTATCGGTTTCGGCCGGAGCGATCACGCGAATGAGCGAGATGCGCTGGCCACGCATCGACTGCACCTTAAACTTGTACCCCGCAACCTCAAACACCTCTCCGATGTCGGGCACCGAGTCGCAAAGCTCCAAAATCCAGCCGGCGATGGTCTCATAATCATCGCTTTCCTCGAGCGGCCATCCAAGCTCAATCGCATCATCGCACGAAAAACGCCCATCGACGAGCCACTCGCGGCGCGAGAGGCGCGTGAGGTACTTGTTATCGGGGTCGAACTCGTCCTCGATCTCGCCGACGATCTCCTCGACAATGTCCTCGATGGTGATGATGCCGGCCGTGCCGCCGTACTCGTCCACGACGACCACGATCTGGTCGTGCGAGGTCTGCATCTCGGACAGCAGTGGCAGGATGTCCTTGGTATCGGGCACAAAGGTGGCATCGCGCAGGTAATCGGCGATGGGCTGATCGCCCTTGCCGTCGAGCGCGGGCTGGATCAGGTCCTTGATGTGCGCGATGCCCGCGACGTTGTCGGGATCCTCGTGGTAGACGGGGATGCGGCTAAAGCCGGTCTGGCGCATGGTAGACAGCACGTCGGCAACCGTCTCATCGTCCTCGCACATGGTGGTGTCCACGCGCGGCACCATGACCTCGCGGGCAACGGTGTCGCCCAGGTCGAAGATCTCGTGGATCATGCGCTTTTCCTCGTCGAGCAGGTCGTCCTGCTCCGAGACCATGTACTTGATCTCTTCCTCCGAGACGTTCTGGCGGTCGTCGGCGCTCTTAATGCGCAGGATGCGGGCCAGGCCGTCGGAGCAAGCGCCGGTCAGCCACACGAGCGGGCGGGCGATCTTCTGGAACACGGAAAGCGGCCCCACGACCTGCTTGGACACGCCCTCGGCGTTGGCCAGGCCGATACGCTTGGGCACGAGCTCGCCAATCACGATGGACACGAAGGCGACGGCGACGGTAATGATGACCGGTGCCAGCCCGCGCGCGATGGCGGAGAGCGGCGCGATGCCAAAGCTCATGAGCCACGTGGCGAGCGGGTCGGACAGGCTCGTCGAGGCGACGGCTGACGAGGCGAAGCCCACGAGCGTGATGGCGACCTGGATGGTAGCCAGCAGCTGGTCGGAGTCGGCGGCGAGCTTAATGGCGCGCTCGGCACGCTTGTCGCCCTCCTCGGCCTCGTGCTCCAGCACGGCGCGCTTGGCCGTGGTGAGGGCCATCTCGGACATAGAGAAGTAGCCGTTGATGAGGGTCAAAACGAGGGTGGTGATAAGGGAGATGGTTATGTCCATCGGGAGTTTCTCGAACCTCCAAGATTCGGGACGTTGGCAGGAGACGTAGTTGGCGGATAAGACGGTTGCGCCCGACGGCCACCTGGACGGATCCGCGGGCACAGGCTCGGTCGTTAGATTACGAAGAGAATCACCGCCATGAACTGGAAGATGCTACCGGCGAGCACCCACAGGTGAAACACGCTGTGCAGGTAGCGCACGTTTTTGGCGATGTAGAACGGCACGCCCACGGTGTAGCACACGCCGCCGACGGCGAGCAGCGCCAACGCGACGGGATTCAGCAGCGCCACGAGCGCAGGCAGCTTAAAGACGACGAGCCAGCCCATTAGCAGGTAGACCAGGCCGCTTACCCAGTGCGGCTGGCGCTCGCGCATAAAGCACTCGAGGGCGATGCCGATGATGGCGATGGCCCATACGGCAAAGAACAACACAGGGCCGCCGTCGTCTGCCAACGTGATAAGGCAAAACGGCGTATAGCTGCCCGCAATGAGCAGGTAGATGCAGCTGTGGTCGATGATGCGGAATACGCGCTTGGCCCCCGCGGGCTGAATCGCGTGATAGAGCGTGGAGGCCAGATATTCGAGGATGATGCTGACGCCGTAGACGATCGCCGCGGCCATATGTGCCGGGCCGCCACCGCGCAGGGCAGCGAATACGATCAGAAGTACGAGGCCCGCGATGCCCAGCAGGCAGCCGACACCATGGGTGACGGAGTTCATGATCTCCTCGCCCACCGTGTACTGCGGAACGGCCGCGGCCTTAGGTCGCGGCTTGGAACTGTCGCTCGAATCGGACATGCCGGTTGCATCCTCCAACATAAATAGTTCTCAACACTATATCAAAGCGTCTGGGTACGTGCGAAATTTGCACCTTACGTGACCTTTTGTTTACCCATTCTTTGTTTGTTGACGCATCAACGGCGAACATCCATAATGCGCTTGCATTAAATGTTGACATATAAACATCTTATAGGAGAGCGATTTATGGCTCAAAATACACGCCCCCACCGAGGGCTCAAGATCGGTCTGGCCGTTGCCGCAGTGCTCGTTGTCGCGCTGCTCGGATTTGCCGGCAACTTCCTGTTCGACTTTGCCCTGAACCCCCAGGCGCCCTACACCATGAAGATGATGCAGGACAGCAAGAACGCCGAAAAGGGTGAGCAGATGGATACCGAGGAGACCGAAGCGCGGGCTTGGTTTAAGCAGAACCGCGAGAGCAGCAGTCTTACCGCAGATGACGGGACTGAACTAGCTGCCTGGTATTTCGCGGCGTCGGAGAACACGCACGATTATGCCGTCTGCCTGCATGGATATACGAACGAGCCCATCGGTATGGCCCGATACGTCAAGCGCTTCCACGACCGCGGCATGAACGTGCTCGCGCCCGCCGCCCGCGCCCACGAGCGCTCTGGCGGCGACTACATCGGCATGGGCTGGCCCGAGCGACTCGATGTCGTCGCGTGGATCGGGCGGATTGTTGCGGCAGACCCCGAGGCGCGCATCCTGGTCTTTGGTGAATCGATGGGCGCGGCAACCGCTATGAACGTAGCGGGGGAATCTCTACCGGCAAACGTGAAGTGCATTATCGAGGACTGCGGCTATACGAGTGTTTGGGACGAGTTTTCCCTGCAGCTCAAGGACGTATTTGGCTTGCCCAGTTTTCCGCTGCTCGATGTGGCCAATCTGGTGTGCAACGTGCGCGCGGGCTACGATTTTCATGAGGCCAGCAGCGTGGAGCAGCTCAAGCACGCAAAGGTCCCCATGCTATTTATCCATGGTGACCAGGATACCTTTGTGCCGTACAGCATGCTCGACCAAAACTACGACGCGTGCGCCAGCAAGGTTAAACAGAAGCTCACTATCCACGGCGCTACCCACGCCAAGAGCGCGCAGGTTGACCCCGAGCTCTACTGGAACACGGTCAACGACTTCCTCGACAAGAATTTTTAGGCAAAAAGCGGCGTCTACGGCCTCCTCCAGCCCCATGATTTCGGAAGTATGCGGCAAACTCTGGAACTGCCGACCAGACCGCGGTTTTACCAACAATTTATCAGGGGTTTTGTTGGCAAAAAACGCTGCGTGCTCGGCGGTTTCGAAATTTGCCGCATACTTCCGAAAAACCGCCCGCGAGCGTTGTGCTCGAGAGCGGTTTATTCTTACGTTACGCTACAAAAGCGCTTGATTTGTCCAATAGCCTAGAGCTACTTGACCTCGATGAGCTCGTACTCGCTCGTGCCCAGGCCGATCTTCTCGGCGTGCGCGATGCAGGAGCGCCAGTCGGTGTCGGGATGCGTGATGCAGAAGGGATCCTTGGCCTGCTCGCCCTCCAGATGCTCGTGGCTGTGCTCCATCTTGGCGGCGCTATCAGTGAGCTCGGTGTTGGGCAGCGGCTCGGATGCCATGACGGCGTCGGCGCAGGCTTGGTCGATGGCAACTGGATCGAAGCTCGCGAACATGCCGATGTCGTTGACGATGGGCGTGTCGTTCTCGGCGTGGCAGTCGCAGTTGGGGCTGATGTCCATGGCCAGCGAGATGTGGAAGCTCGGGCGACCGTCGACGATGGCCTTGGTGTACTCGGCGATCTTGCAGTTGAGCACGTCGGCCGCGGCATCGTAATCGGGCTTGATGGCGTCCTGGTTGCACACGCCGATGCAACGGCCGCAGCCCAGGCAGCGGTCGTGGTCGATGGCGGCCACGTGAACCGTGCGGGTGCCGCCGCTGGCAAGCTCGCGCTCGCGGGTGTCATCGAACGAGATGGCGTTGTGCGCGCAGATCTTCTCGCAGGCACGGCAGCCCACGCAATGCTCGGTCACAACGCTCGGCTTGCCGGCGGCGTGCTGCTCCATCTTGCCGGCGCGGCTGCCGCCGCCCATGCCCAGGTTCTTCATGGCGCCGCCGAAGCCAGCCTGCTCATGGCCCTTAAAGTGGGTGAGGCTGATCACGATATCGGCATCCATGAGCGCCTGGCCGATCTTGGCCTCGTGCACGTACTCGCCGCCCTCGACCGGAACGAGCGCCTCGTCGGTGCCCTTGAGGCCGTCGGCAATGATGACCTGGCAGCCCGTGGCGTACGGGGTAAAGCCGTTCTGATAGGCAGTGTCGATGTGCTCGAGCGCGTTTTTGCGGCTACCGACGTAGAGCGTGTTGCAGTCGGTGAGGAAGGGCTTGCCGCCCAGCTCCTTCACGACGTCCGCGACGGCGCGGGCGTAGTTGGGGCGCAGAAAGCTCAGGTTGCCCAGCTCACCGAAGTGAATCTTGATAGCGACGAACTTGTTCTCAAAGTCGATCTGCTCGATGCCGGCGCGGCGGATGAGGCGCTTGAGCTTGTCGAGCTGGCTCTCGCGGCCGTGCGTGCGCAGGTTGGTGAAGTACACCTTGGCGGGTGCAGTTGCGGTCATAAATCTATCCCCTCGGTCTATATGGCGTTACAGACATAAGAGGATGGTACCCATTGGAGTGGGGTCGAAGTCAAGCGCGGAAGCGGGAGCACCCAGTCGTTGGGGACGCTCTTAAACGACTAGTCGTTAGGGACACTCTTTCACTACCCGGCAGCTGGGGACGTTCCTTTCCTGCCGGCAAATGGGGACAGTCCTTACCACCCCGGCCGGCAACCCGGCGAGTCGGCAAAGACTGTCCCCCCGACGGCTGGTCGTTTAAGTCTGTCCCCAATGACCACTTTTGGTCGTTTAAGCCTGTCCCCAATGACTACTCTTGGACTTTGAGGGCCTCGGCCAGGGGGACGCGCTTGATAGAGCGCGTGTGTAGCAGCGCCACGACCAGGTAGGTCGCAAAGCCGATGCCGACGCATGCAGCCATGGACCAAGCGGGCACGTAGATCTCGATATTGCCGTTGTAGGCGAGCAGCATCGAGCGGAAAATCGCGGTCAGCGAGCCAATAATGACCGGCAGGCTCAGCACGAGTGACACCGCCACGCACAGCGTAATCGAGCGGATGTACAGATGCGAGATCTCGCTATCGCGATAGCCAAAGACTTTCATGTAGCTGATCGAACGGGCGCTGTGGTCGATCACAGCCTTGGTCAGAAGATACATAAACAGCAGGAAGATAAACACCGCGAGCCCAATCATCATGCCGATCATTTTGCTCATCATGCCGATGAACTGGTCGCCCACGGCGCGCATGTCGTCGGGCGTGGTGTCGCCGGCAAAGTAACGCGCGTCGAGGTCGAGCTTCTCGTCGCTCACATAGCCGTTGAAGTAGGCAGCATCGTTGCCGAACAGCTCGTTAAAGTCGTCGATACTCATATAGACATTCATGTCCGACTTGGAGCCCCAGGCACAGTCCTTACCCGCGTACTCAAGAGAATAATCCCGAGCCTCGTACTTGTCGCGAAGCTCGACCTTCTGGCCCTCGCTCCAGCCAAACTTATCGAGCAGGCCGCCGCCAAAGACGACGCGCCCATCGCCGACGTTGAGGTCTTTCCAATAGCGCGAATCGGGCGAGATGCCGTAGACAGAAATCGTCTCCTCGCCATTACCATCGCCGCGGTCGTATTGCAGCTGGTAAACGGCATATTTCTCGGCCTGCGCGATTGCGCCCGCGCCGTTGTCGGTCGTGTTGACCGGGTGAATGTCGTCGTTGTCCGCGTCAATTTTCGAGGCCTTGTCGATCAGGTCGATAGCCTCGTCGCGGTCGCAGCCGAGGGCATCGGCAAGGTCATCGAGGCGCGCATAGAGCACATCCTTCTTGTCCTGGACCTTGGCAAGTGCATCCTGCGCTGCGGTCAGGCTCTCGGCAGACGGAGATGCGGTCGCGGCAGCGGCTGCCGTCTGCGCCGCATCGGCCGCGTCGTCAAGTTCGTCATCGGCATCCTGGGCGGCAGAAAGCAGCGCGCCGTCAACCGACTGCAAGCGCTCGAGTGCCGACCACTGCTCGCGCTCCTCGGCAGTGCCCTCGAGCTCCAGCGGCGCCTTGAGCGTGTACTGGCGCTCGGCGACCAGGCTCGTCTCGAGGTTGTCCGCGTAGTGCGTCATCGTGGGCAGAATCGCCAGGCCAAAGAGCAGCAGCAGCGAGGCAAACGCAATGCCCACGAAGAGCGTGGCGAAGTTGCCCAGGTTGCGCAGGAAGACGCGCAGGCGGAAGCGGGAGACAAAGCCCATGCGTTCCGGCAGCTGCAGACCGCGCTTGGTACCCGATTTGCCGCTCGCCTCGTGACGAAGGAACTGCAGCGGCGTCTTGCCCATTTTGCGGAGCAGGCCCACCAGCGTAATGAGGATGAGCGCGGAGGCAGGAACCACGGCGCACTTCACAAAGATCTCCCAGCTCCAGTACACCTGGAAGGGCGGCAGGCTGTACGAGCCGTAATAGAGACTGCGCATAGGCTCGGTAAAGAACACGACGCCGAGTGCGGTGCCCAGCAGCGATGCGACAACGCCCACGATGGCAGGAAGCGCAAGGTAGTGCAGCACGATCTCGCGACGGCGATAGCCGCTGGCGAGCAGCGTGCCGATGATGGCGCTCTCTTCCTCGATGGTGGCGTCGGTGAGCACCACAAAGACAAACGCCATGATCACGATGATGATGTCGAGCAGCGTCGTCCACATCATGGAGTCGCCGTCCACGTCGTCGCGCGCATAGCCAATGCCCTGGTTGGAATCGGCGTCGGTCAGGTCGTCCACGCGCGCATCGGCGTCCGTCAGCGCCTCGACCATATCCTGCTCGGCATCGATGCGATCCGCGGTTGAGAGGTCGCGGTCGTTAAAAGTAAAGGAGTAGGTGTAGGCGGGCGCACCGCCGGCGTCCTCGAGCGCGGTAAAGCCGGCGTCAGTGACCTCGGCCACGCCATAGGTGATGGTGTTGACCGTAAAGTCCGAGTTGTTGAGGAACAGCGCCTGGCTATCGGGCTGGGTCATGATGCCGCAGATTGTGTAGGTGCGGCCCTCGAGCTCGACTTTGTCGCCCACGGCAAGATCGTTGTTGGTGGCAAAGACGCGGTCGATGGCCACCTCGTCGCCCGCGCGGGGCTGCCTGCCTTCGCAGTAGGACGCGATGTCAACCTTGGTACGATGCGCGTAGGTGCGCAGGGTGCGCTTGGTGCCGTCGTCGCCGGACGCCTTTTTGATGATGGCGTCGATGGAGAAATTCTTGTAGAGCGTGACGCCGCCGACGCTCTCGGCCGCGTCCTCGGCGGCCTTGAGCTGGTCGTCGGTCGCCTCGAACGCCGTGGTCAGACGGCCGTCCTCAATCGTGTACACATCGCGCATGTCGTCGATAAGGCAGCCGATGGAATGTGCTGCGAGCAAAAAGCCCGACGTGAGGGCGATGCTTCCGCACATAAGCAAAAAGATGCCCAGGTACTTGCCGATATTGCGGCGCAGCTCGCGGGGGAGTCGCTTTGCGAGAGGTGACATGGCGCCGCCTACCAATCGAGCTCGGCGGCCGCGACGGGCGACTCGTTGAGCTCGTCCTCGACGATGCGCCCGTCACGCAGGCGCAGCACGCGGTTGGCCATGCGGGCGATGGCGGCGTTATGGGTGACGATGATGATGGTGCAGCCGTAGGTGCGATTGACGTCCTCCATGAGCTGCAGGATTTCCTTTGATGTCTTGTAGTCGAGCGCGCCCGTGGGCTCGTCGCACAGCAGCAGGCCCGGGTTTTTGACGAGCGCACGGCCGATGGCGCAGCGCTGCTGCTGGCCGCCCGAGACCTGGCGCGGGAACTTGCTGCGGTGCTCGTAGAGGCCCAGCGAGCGCAGCAGGTCGTCGATAGTGAGCGGGTTTTTGGACAGGTGCGCCGTGACCTCGATGTTTTCCTTAATGGTGAGGTCGGGCACCAAGTTGTAGAACTGGAAAACAAAGCCCAGCTCGCGGCGGCGATACTCGCCCAGGTCGGCGGGCTTGAGCGTCGTCAGGTCGCAGCCGTCCACCATGATGGAGCCGCCGTCGGCATCCTCCAGGCCGCCGATCAGGTTGAGGAACGTCGACTTGCCCGAACCCGAGGGCCCCAGCATGACGCAAATCTCGCCGCGGCTGATAGACGTGTCGATGCCGTCGAGCACCGTCAGGCGCGCATCGCCGTCGCCGTAGTGTTTTTTGAGGTCCTTAACCTGGACGTAGGCCTGTTTCGTCGCCATATCATCCCCCATTGTTAGCCTTCTGCTACTTTTCTAAGGCTATAGTAAACCCAGGCGAACTATTTTTCAAACTAGTCATTGGGGACGTTCTTAAACGACTAGTCGCCAGGGACACTCTTTCGCCACCCGGCAGTTAGGGACGTTCCTTTCCTGCCGGCAGTCGGGGAC
>CAKUGX010000014.1 GCA_934654765.1 uncultured Collinsella sp.
GTCGCTGCATATATGGGTGCACGGCGCCCTGCCGCCGAAGCCGCGCGCGACGACGTTCGACACGTCGGCCTCGTTGACCGCCCCGGGGTGCACCTTGAACCTCTTCCTGCCGTATGCGCCGGCCAGGCCGTTCTCCCTCATGATGCGGCAGACGCGGCGCCGGCTGACGGTAACGCCCGACCTCCCGGGCGACGCCTTGATCTTGCGCGATCCGTTCCGGCCCTTGCTGGCGGCGTGCGCCGCCGCGGCCGCCGTCGCCCCCGACATTAAGGTCCTCAAGGGCCGCGTCGTCTCCGGCGACCAGTTCGTCTCGCCCGCGGAACAGAAGGAGCGAATCCTCGCGACCTTCGGCGACCTGTGCTGCGAGATGGAGGGCTGCACCATCGCGCAGGCCGCCTATCTCAACGGCGTGCCCCTCGTCGTCGTGCGCGCCATCAGCGACAAGCCCTGCGCCGAGGGCCGGGTCGTCGACTACAACACCTTCGAGAAGAAGGCCGCCTGCGACTGCGCCCGCATCGCCGCGCGCATGGTTAAGCTTTAGGCCCTGCGCGCCGGGGCCCTTTTCAAAGCGAAGTGTCGAGCCGAAGTGTTGAGCGTCGGCCCTGAATGTTCAATGGCCGTTGTTTTCTGCCCCTCAAGTGGTGGACTTTTCCTCGGAGCTGTTGATTCCCCCACGCGCCCCCTTCCGTTCTCTGTTCTCCCCTTATACTCCTTGTACGAGGAGGTAAGAAGTCATGGACAAGACCACACAGGACAGCTTGGCAAAGAAACCCGTCGACATGAGGGACAGGATTCTCGAGCATCTCGAGGCCCTCACCTCTGCCGTCTCGCTCGACGACCTTGCCCGTCTGTCCACCTCCGACATCGCCGAGACGCTCATCATCTCCAGGAGCCTGGCGAGCCAGTACCTCAACGACCTTGTTCGCGCCGGTCTTGTGGTTAAGGTGGCGGGCAGGCCTGTCCGTTATTTTCATCGCCGCGCGTTCCAGAAGCGTTTTCAGGTAAAGCTCTCTGCAAGCGAGTACGCCTCGCTCGCCGACCTCATCCAGGCGACGGGAATCGCCGATCACCGCGACTTCGCGCGTGCCGTGGGCTTCGACATGAGCCTCAGCTCCGTTGTCGAGCAGTGCAAGGCTGCGGTTCAGTACCCTCCGTTTGGCCTGCCCATCCTCTTGAGCGGCGGCGTGGGTGTCGGTAAGTCTTTCCTTTCTCGCCTTGTGTACGAGTACGGCAAGAACCAGGGCTTGCTGTCCCGCGACTCCTCCTATGTGCGCATCGACTGCGCCGGGGTCCCGGACGCCGCCTCGTTCAACGGGCTTCTTGACGAGTCGATCGCGAAAGCGCGCGGGGGTGTGGTCTTTGTCAACGGCATCGAGGCACTCTCTCCCTCTGCGATGGAGCACTGCCTTGCGACGGCCCTCGGGCTCGATGCCTCCCAGGATGCGCCGCGCGCTCGCCTCGTTCTTTCGACGACGCTTTCCGCCGATGACCTGAAGGTTTCCTCGGCCTACAGCAAAATGCCCATCTGTGCCCGCGTCCCCTCACTCAAGGAGCGGACCCCCGAGGAGCGCGAGGATCTCATCTTGAGCTTCCTGCGCAGCGAGGGGTGCCGAATCGGTTCTGATGTGAAGATCAGCCGCGGCGCATACCGTTGCCTCGTGAACGCGGACTTTTCCGATAACATCGCCGGCTTGCGCGCCTGCGTGACGAACTGCTGCGCCAAAGCGTTCCTCAATCGCGAGGGCGACTACGTCGTCGTTCGCCCGTATCTTCTTCCCAGCGGGCTCCTCTCCTCCGCGCAGATCGATCAACAGCCCGACGATGGCGTTCTGATCGACGCGTCTCTGGATGCCGCCGAGAGCACAGGGCCGGTCGAGCAGGCGCTCGATGCCCTGTGCTCCCTCGATGAGCGATTCTGCGCCGGGGAGCTCTCTGTCTCCGAGCTTGTCTCGCAAGCTGTCTCCGCTGTGCGCGGCGTTGAGGATCACTTGATCTTCGACCACGGCGTCGCCTCCTCGAGGTCGCGCGCCTTCGAGCGCGTCGTGGGCGCGGTCCTTGCCGACGCAGGCTCTTCTTATGGCATCGAGCTTTCGAGGAAGGTCGCTTTTCTACTGGCCCAGGAGATTTGCCTGCAGTTGTGGCCGGGTATCGGCCTGGCTAAGCGAAAGTCTGCCTGTGCGGAGCAAATCTCCCATCTCCTCGGTGCCGTGACCTCCGAATTGCCGTTTGCCTCGAGTGTCTCCGATCAGGTCGCCGCAGACGTGGAAGGGGCGCTGGGAATCTCGCTCGATCACTTCACGAAGACGCTTCTGACGCTGTGCGTCGCATCGGAGTCTCGCGATGCGAAGGCCCTTCGGACGCTCTGCGTCATCTTGTCCCACGGCTACTCAACGGCGACGAGCATCGCCGACGCGGCGAACCGTATGCTCGGCATGCATGTGTACGAGGCTGTCGACATGCCCTACGACCAGCAGCTGAAGGACATCGTCGGTCCGCTCCAGCGCCTCGTCGACCGCCATTCCTACTGTACCGGGGTCGTGTTCCTCGTCGACATGGGCTCCTTGGAGGAGGCCTATAAGGCCCTCGAGAACGTTACCGACTCCACTATCGGCGTGGTGAACAACGTCTCTACCGGTCTTGCGCTCGAGATCGGGGTCGGGCTGCTCGGCGGCAAGTCCATCGCCGAGGTTCTTGGCGATGCGACCGCCGCGTGCGTGACGCACTGCAAGGTGATCGAGCGCGTCAACCGTGAGGACGCCATCGTCTTCTGCTCCGAGTCCGGGGTCGACGCCGCGGAGAGGATACGCCAGCTCGTCTCGCAGAGCCTCCCGCGCACCATAGGCGCGCGCCTGCTCACGAGGCCCTTCAAGCAGCTCGTCGCGAACGGGTCGAACGACGCCGTTTTCTCCGAGCACCGCGTCTGCGCCGTCATCGGCACGGGAGACCCCGGGGTCGCCTCCGTCCCCTTCGTCGCCCTCGAGGACATCATGTCGACGGCGTCCGCCTCTAAGGTTGATGCCGTGTTCGGCAGGTGGCTTGACGCTTCCGAGCTCTCTTCTTTCCACGAGAAGCTGCTCTCGAACATGACGCTGCAGAACGTCATCCGCTCCATCACCATCCTCGACCCGGAGCGGCTATTCCATGAGATCGAGAGCGCCGTGCACGAGCTTCAGCGCAGGACAGGCGAGAAGATCGGCAGCAACGCCATCATTGGGCTCTACGTTCACCTCTGCTGTCTCGTCGAGCGCCTTGTTACCAGAAACCCCATTGAGACCTACGTTGGCCAGGACCGCTTCGAGGAGGAACGCGCCGATTTCATCGAGTCCTTCAGGCAGAGCTTCTCGAGCATCTCGACGCGCTATCGCGTAGAGGTTCCCGTAAGCGAGATCGCATATGTCTTCGACTACATAAGCGTGAGCGCCGCCCCGGCGCGAGAAGAGCGCCTCGGCTCCTCGGACCTCCTGCTCGACGAGTGACCTTCCCCGCGCCGCCGCAAGCTGACCGCGCGTCCTCAATAATCCGATAACCCCTTGCCCGGCGCGAATCCGGATAGCGCCAAGGCAGTGCTGAATAAAAAACTTGATTTGATAGGAGCAAACATGAGTGTTGTTATGGCACGAATCGACAATCGCCTGCTTCACGGCATCATCGTGACGCAGTGGGCCCCGGTGTCGGGCGCGACCCGAGTCATGGTCATCGACGACAAGGTCGCCGGCGACGAGGTCCTGAAGTCCACCATGAGGATGGCGCGCCCCGCGGGCATGGCCGTTTCGATCATCTCCGAGCAGACCGCGCTCAAGAACTTCGCCGCGGGCAAGTACGACCGCGAGAAGGTCTTCGTCATCGCCAAGGAGCCCGAGACGATGCTTCGCCTGGTCGAGTCGGGCGTCGAGCTCCCGTCGCTGGTCGTCGGCGGCTCGCTCGTCAAGGAGGACGGCATCCAGCTCACCCAGCGCGCCTACGCCTCCGCCGAGAACGTCCAGAGCTACAAGGCGCTCATCGCCCGTGGCGTCAAGGTGACGGCCCAGTTCGTGCCCGCCGACAAGCCCGTCTCCGTCGCAGACCTCATCTAAGGGGGAAATATGGTCAACTTCACTATCCTGCAGGTCGTCCTTTTGACCCTGCTGGCCTTCATCAAGCACGTGGACTACTACGGCATCCCGATGATCTTCGTCAATTACGCCGTTTTCTGGGGCCTCATCACCGGAGTCGTCATGGGCGACTGGAAGACCGGCCTTGTCATCGGCGGCACCATTCAGCTCATGCAGCTCGGCGTCGCGGGCTTCGGCGGCTCCTCCATTCCCGACTACGGCACGATGGCCATCATCGCCACCGCCTACGGCGTGACCCTGGGCTCCGACACGGGCCTCGCCATCGGCCTGCCGGTCGGCATGCTCGGCATCCAGCTCGACGTCGTCGCCAAGATCCTCAACGGCTTTGTCGTCGAGAAGTCCCAGAAGTTCTGCAACGAGGGTAAGTTCAATCAGATGAACGCCATCCTGTGGGTCTGCCCTGCGCTCTTCGGCCTGTGCGCCGCCCTGCCCGTCTTTGTCTCCGTGACGCTCGGCCAGCCCGCCGTCAACTGGCTCCTCGAGGTCATGCCCCAGTGGTTCCTCTCCGGCCTCACCCTCGCCGGCAAGATGCTCCCGGCCGTCGGTATCGCCATGCTGCTCCGCTACATGCCAACCGCCAAGTACTTCCAGTACCTGCTCGCCGGTTTCTTCCTCTCGGCCTTCATGAACGTGCCCATCATCGGCGCCGCCATCGTCGGCGTTGCCCTCGCGATTGCGTTCTACCAGCGTGCCGAGAGGGACACCGAACTCGCCGCCCACGCTTCCGCAGACGCCTTCATCGGAGAGGATGAGTAACCATGGAAAACGAGAACATCACCGCCGTCGCCGAGGGCAAGCCCTCCGGCTACAAGGTCACCAAGAAGGACCTGCGCAACGCGAACTGGCGCTGGCTCATGAGCGTGTGCACCTTCAACTACCAGACCCAGCAGGGCGCCTCAGTCGCCTACGCCCTCTCGCCGGTCCTGAGGAAGATCTACACGAACGACGAGGACTATAAGCAAGCGCTCAACAACCACTTCCGCTACTACAACACCCAGCCTTGGCTCGCCGCCATCATCCTTGGCGCCTGCGTGGCCATGGAGGAGCGCGACGGCCTAGCGGCGGCGGACGCCGTCCAAGACCTGAAGATCGGCACCATGGGACCGCTCGCCGGCGTCGGCGACTCCCTGCTCATGACCATGATCCCGACCATCATGGGCTCCATCGCCGCCTACATGGCCATCGAGGGCAACCCCGTGGGAGCCGGCATCTGGTTCGCGCTCATCCTGGCCATCTTCTGGGTCCGCATGCACGCCCTCGAGTTCGGCTACAAGCAGGGCGTGAAGCTCGTCACCGACTTCAGCGAGAAGCTTCCCAACCTCACTGCCGCCGCCTCCGTGCTCGGCCTCACCGTGGTCGGCTGCCTCATCGCCTCGGTCATCGGCGTCACCTGCCCGATTAGCTTCAGCTTCGGCGACGTCGCGATGGAGATTCAGCCGCTGCTCGACAAGATCCTGCCTGCCATGATCCCCGCCGCCATCACGGGAAGCGCGTATTACCTTCTTACCAAGAAGAACGCGAGCATGACGGCCCTCATCCTCGTGGTGATCGTCCTCGCGATGGTCGCCTCCGCCGCCGGCATCCTCGCCTAGCTTCGACCCAAGAGATTGGTGAATCAATGAGAAAGATAGTTGTGGCGAGCCATTCCCTTCTCGCCCAGGGCTTCAAGGACACCCTCGAGTTCCTTACGGGTAAGGGCGACGCCGTCAACGCCGTGTGCGCCTACGTGAACGACAACGGCGAGGGGCTCGACGCGGCGGTCGAGGCGGCTCTTTCGGGCACTGACGAGGTCGTCGTCCTCACCGACGCGTACGGCGGCAGCGTGAACCAGCGCTTTTCCCGCTTCGCCTCCGACCGGATCCACGTGATCGCGGGTGTCAACCTCCCGCTCGCCATGACGGTCGCGCTCGCGCGCCCCGACGAGAAACTCGACTTCGACGCCCTCGTCAACGAGGCGCGCCAGCAGATCATCTACGTGAACGGTGCCAGTTCCGCCGAGTGCGACGACGACGAATAGAGGAGGTCGACGATGAGAGAGTTCCTTAAGGACGTGTGGATGCACGGCGGTGAGGAAAGCCGCGCCATCACCCCCGAGAACATCACGGGCGAGAAGGGCCGCGCCGCCATGTCGGCCAGCCACCTCGGCGTCGGCCGCAAGGGCTCGTGCTGCGTGCCCCTTGAGTCCGGCGAGACCATCACGCTCGCGGACATCGAGGGCCCCGGCATCATCCGCCACATCTGGATGACCGTCCCCGACAAGACCGCCGCCGGCAGCTTCGTCATGCGTGACCTCGTGCTGCGCTTCTACTGGGACGACGAGGAGACCCCCTCGGTCGAGTGCCCTGTCGGCGACTTCTTCTGCAACGGCTTCGGTGAGCGCGCCATCGTCAACTCGATGCCCATCTGCGTGAACCCGACGGGCGGCATGAACTGCTACTTCGAGATGCCCTTCAGGAAGCACGCCAAGGTCACGCTTACGAGCGAGCACCCCGGGTTCATTAAGCACATCTTCTACACGTTCAACTACGCGCTCACCGACGTGCCGGACGACGCCATGTACTTCCACGCCCGCTTTAACCGCGAGCGCAGCACCCGCAGGGGCGTCGACTACACCGTGCTCGACGGCGTGCGCGGCAAGGGCTACTACGTCGGCACCTACATGGCCCTGTGCGCCCTGGAGCGCTATTGGTGGGGCGAGGGCGAGATGAAGTTCTTCCTCGACGGCGACGAGGAGTTCCCCACGGTCACCTCGACGGGAGCCGAGGACTACTTCGGCGGTGCCTGGGCCTTCCTCGACAGGCCGCCCCACGCGCTGCCCGAGGCGCAGTGCTTCAACACGCTGTTCGCCGGCTACCCGTACCGCTCGACGCGCGACGCCACGCGCGACCGCTTCAGCGCGGGCAAGCCGAACCCGAATCCGATGCTCGCGACTAACGACGACGCGCTGCCCAGGCACGGCCTCTACAGGTGGCACCTTCCCGACCCGATCTCGTTCAAGGAGGACCTGCGCGTGACGTTCCAGGACCTCGGCAACGACGACATCAAGCTCTACGAGCGCGAGGACGACATCTCCACCGTCGCCTACTGGTACCAAAGCGAGCCGCACGCCGTGCTCGCCCCGTTTGCCGCAAGGCAGGACCGCGTGCCCAGGTAGGGTCGCCTCGAAACAAGCCAACGTTATGGGCGCCCGCGGTTGACCATGACTGCGGGCGTCCCTTTGTAAGGAGGATCACATGAGCGAAAAGCAAATGAGGCTCGGCGCCCTCGAAGCCGGCGGGACCAAGATGGTCTGTGCCGTGGTGTCCGGCGACGGCGAGGTCCTCGACCGTATGGAGACCCCGACGCTTACGCCCGCCGAGACCGTCCCGCAGATGATCGAGTGGTTCACCGCCCGCGATGTGGACGCGTTGGGCATCGGCGCCTTCGGCCCGACCTGCGTCGACCCCAACGACGAGCGCTACGGCTCCATCCTCCAGACGCCCAAGCTCGCGTGGCGAGGCCATGGTCTTCGCGCCGCGTTCGCCGACGCCCTCGGGATTCCGGTGGCCTACGACACGGACGTGAACGTTGCCTGCCTCGGCGAAGTGGTCTTCGGCTGCTGCAAGGGGCTCGAGGACGCCGTCTACGTGACCATCGGCACCGGCGTGGGCGCGGGCGTCATGTGCGCGGGCAGACTCCTTCACGGCATGCTGCACCCCGAGGCCGGTCACATGCTGGTAAGGACACGTCCCACCGAGGAGGGACGCTGCGTCTGCCCGAGCCACGCGAGCTGTCTCGAGGGGCTCGCCTCCGGCCCCGCCATCGCCGCGCGCTGGGGAAAGCCCGCGGCCGAGCTCGCGGACAACGATGAGGTGTGGGCGCTCGAGGGGGATTATCTGGGGCAGATGTGCGCGAACCTCGTGCTCATGTACTCGCCTCGCCGCATCGTCCTCGGCGGCGGCGTGATGCACCAGGAGCAGCTCTATGGCATCGTCCGCAAGAAGACCCTCGAATATCTGGGTGGCTACATCCAGACCGCCGAGCTTAAGGACATGGAGAGCTACATCTGCGCCCCGGGCTGCGGCGGCGACCAAGGAATCCTCGGCGCGGCCGAGCTGGCAAGAAGGGCGCTCGCGTAACTTGCGCTCTCTCCGCCATACAACGCGTTAAGAAAAGACGAGCGCTTCTTGCCAATTGAGCGGCAAGAAGTGCTCGTCTTTTGCATTTGTTTTTGGGGCAGGACGCCCCGCCTCCGCTAGAGTCCCTGGACCGCCACACCCACGAGGTTTGGACCGGTGTGGACAAGAAGCGCGGGGCTGATGTCGGAGCGGACGACCTCCACCGCGTTGGCCACGCGCTCGCACAGGGCCTGCTCCATGCGGTCGTAGAGGTCGGCGTGGGCCGAGGTGCGGCTCGCGGCAAAGCGCACCTTGGGGTGCTTCTCGACGATGGCGGCGATGAGCTTGACCTCGGTGCGATGCGGTACTTGCACAGCCATTTCGTGTGCGCGAGGCTGTTGGCTTTCTGGGCCACAGCAATCACCTTCCCCCTAGTATGATGACCTGAACAATCCTCGTGCTAGGGGGAAGGTATTTGTCGCGTAGCGGAAATTGGCCTCCACCCGCTGAGCGGGTGGCTTTCTATGCCGCGCGTGCCGCGCGGCACGGATTAAAGTCCATGAATAAAAACGAGGAAGGCCACGTCCGGCCTCCCTCGCAAAGGGTCTCTGATTACTCCCACTCATTATTGGGGACAGACTCTAATGAGTGCTCTTGAAATGCCGGCGCCTGGGGACGTTCTTTTTCTGTCTGCAGTTTGGAACGTTCCTTTTCTGTCGGCAGTTTGGGACGGTCCTTAGAGCTGCAGCGCGCCATGAGCGACGAGGCGAAGCGGATCATCCTGTCTTTTGAGTTCTAAGCATAAGCCCCTGTCTCTGAGCAATGACCGGTTCGCATTTGTGCGTATTTGCGTGCGTGGGATTGCGTGAATATGCGTATAGATGCGCCGTTTACGGGATAAAAATGACCGTTTAGCGGTGAGATACGCAAAAACGCGCACAGACGCGCGTGTTTGTGCGAATATAGAGCTATCCGAAATGCAAGACGTTCTATGACACAGGAGGCACATATGGTAGATTCCAAGCAGGCTCCACTCGACTCCGCGGCAGCCGCAAAAGCAGCGTTCGCTTCGGTCCAGGACAAGCCATTCCCCGATGATATCTTTACGGCTCCCGAGCTTCGTTGGGCTGTGATCGGGTGCGGCGTTATCGCCAACCAGATGGCCCAGTCTCTCGCTCTTGCCGGCCGCAAGCTTGCGGGCGTCGCCAACCGTACGCTGTCCAAGGCTCAGGCTTTTGCTGAGCAGTATGGCATCGAGAAGGTCTATGAATCGGTTGAGGACCTCTACGCCGATCCGGGCATCGACGCCGTCTATATCACCACGCCGCACAACACGCATATCACCTATCTGCGTGACGCGCTGGCCGCCGGCAAGCACGTGCTCTGCGAGAAAGCCATTACCCTCAATTCCGCTGAGCTCGACGAGGCGCGTGCCATCGCCGACGAGCACAACGTCGTCCTCATGGACGCCACCACGGTGCTTCATATGCCCTTGTATCAAGAGCTGCGCCGTCGCATGGATGCCGGTGAGTTCGGCCGCATGAACCTCGCCCAGCTCAACTTTGGTAGCTACAAGGAGTACGGCGATCTGACCAATCGCTTCTACAACCGCAACCTTGCTGGCGGTGCCATGCTCGACATTGGCGTGTATGCCCTGTCCGTCATGCGTCTCTTTATGGCAAGCCAGCCCATTGAGGTCGTTTCGTTGGGCAACACCTGTGAGACCGGTGTTGACGTTGCGGGCGGCATCGTCTGCCGTAATGCCGAGCAGCAGCTGGGTGTTGTGAGCCTCACGCTCCACTCCAAGCAACCCAAGCGCTCGATTATTAGCTTCGATAAGTGCTATATCGAGGTCAACGAGTATCCGCGCGCCGATCACGCGACCATCGTGTGGACTGCGGACGGCCACCGCGAGGAGGTCCACGCCGGCACCGAGGCTTACGCCCTTTGCTATGAGATGGCCGATCTTGAGAAGGCCGTTGCCGGCGACGACTCTAAGCGTGAGCTGCTGGATTATGCTTCTGATGTTATGGAGCTGATGACCAAGCTACGCGCCGACTGGGGAGTCGTGTACCCCGAGGAGGAGTAAGCGATGCTAGCGGAAGATAGGCTCAACGCGATCGTGTCGATGGTTCAGCAGACCGGCTCGGTTACCGTGCCGGAGCTTGCCGAAGCCCTGGGCGTGACGGCGTCTACCATTCGGCGCGACCTGCAGACGCTCAATCGCGCACACCGTATCGCCAAAGTGCACGGTGGGGCGACGAGCCTTGAGCGCGCGCACGTGACGCGCGACCTAACGCTTAATGAGCGCAGCGATCTCCATAACGACGACAAGGAACGTATCTGCGCCCGTGCGGCGGCACTTGTGGAGCCCGAGAGCTTTGTATACATCGACTCGGGTTCGACGACGCTCAGGCTCATCGAGCATCTTCCACACCTTGAAGATGTCACCTATGTGACCGATTCCGTGCTCCATGCTCAACGCCTTGCTTTGCGCGGCATGCGTACCGTGGTGCTGGGTGGCGAGCTCAAACCCGAGACCGAGGCGCTCGTTGGCCCCGATGCCTTGGCAACCTTAGACCGCTACAACTTCAACTGTGGCTTTTGGGGCTCTAACGGCATTGCCGCCGAGCAGGGCTTCACGGCGCCCGATATCGAGGAGGCGCAAGTAAAGCGTATCTCGATGCGCCATACGGCCAAACGCTTCGTAATCTCGGACGCCAGTAAATTTGGCATGGTGGCGCCCGTCAAGTTCGCGGACTTCCGTGACGCAACGATTATTACCGCAGGCGATGTCCCTGCCAAGTACCGGGCAATGGACAACGTCATCACGGTCTAACAGCAGGGGACGGGCTAAGGCCAAAACCACCGCGAAGGGGCAGGAACCTTTGTGGTGGTTTTGACGTTTGTCAGATAAAACCTGCCAAAATAAACCTGTCCCTTTTCGGCAGGTTTTAGGGCTCCCAGGGGCAGGGGGCTTCGATGTGGATGTGCTCGCCGGTTACGGGATGCGTGAAGGACACGCTGTGGGCGTGGAGCATCAGGCCGCAGGGACGCGGCGTTCCGTACAGGTCATCGCCCACCAGGGGATGGCGCTCGCTGGCCAGATGTACGCGGATCTGGTGCTTGCGGCCGGTGAGCAACTCGACATCGATATACGAGCGCGTGGGCAGGCCACGGCGGCTCTTAAGACGTTTGAGCACCTTCACGCGCGTTTGAGACGGCTTGCCGCTGGCGCCGACGCGCATCTTGCGGCTGTCGTGACGGTCGCGGGCGATGGGCTTGTCGATGAGCTTTTCGTTCCAGTCGATCTTGCCCTCGGCGAGCGCCAGGTAGTGCTTTTCGAACGCGTGGTCGATGATCATCTGGTCAAAGGCGGGCTGCGTCTGCTTGTCGAGTGAGAACAGCACCACGCCGGTGGTGTCGCGGTCAAGACGGTTGAGCGGCTGCATGTCGGTCGCGGCAAAGCCGTCGCCCATCGCCAGCAGCAGGTCGCTGGCGTAGTCGGTGAGCGTGCGCTCGCCGGTGCCGTCGCCGTGGACGATCATGCCGGCGGGCTTGTCGATGGCCATGAGCCAGGCGTCGCAGTAGAGGACTTGAGGTTCTTCGTTCACGTGTAAGCCTTTCGGTTAGCTGATTCCCACAAACATGCAGCCCGAGGTAGCGCCGCGCAGGCGGGCAGCGGGCTTGCGGCCGGCTTGCGCGGCCTCGACGGCGCGACGGACGCGAGCGACGGCACGGCCAATCTCATCGGCCTCGAGCAAGGTTCCGTCGACCATAAGACGGCGCACGCCGGCGTCGAGCAGCTGTGGAACCTGCGGTGTGAGGTCGATGGGGTAGGCGTCGTACAGGCGAGAGCGGCCGTGGATGTCGGTGCGGACGGGCATGACCTTTCCGTCGATATTCTTGAGCGAGAGCTTGCGGGCACGCAAGCGGCAGTTGGCACAATCGTGGATGCAGCCGTTGGCAACCTGCAGAATGCAATGCTCGCTTGTCATGACGCGCGGGCGGCCAAAGACGGTGATGCCTAGAGCCGCGGGCGCGGCGGCGCCGAGCGAGACAATCTCGTCGAGCGTGATCTCGGGCGAGAGCCAAAACGCACCGGCTCCGCGCTCGGCAAGCGCCTCCATGCAGGGCGTGTTGTGCACCGGCAGGCAAGAGCGAATCTCGGCCGTGGCGCCGGCATGCGCGGCTACGGCGAGCTCGGAGATATTGCCGATGGCGACGGTGGCTCCGGCATTGATCCAGGGATCGACGCGCTCGTGGTCGACGGCGCGGCAGACCTCATCGAGCACGGGTACGATGCCCTGCTCAAACGTATCGGCGGGGGAGAGCTTGGCCGCATCGAGCGCGTCGGTGGTCATGTAGATGCGCGTTGCACCCTCCGCCCGCGCTGCCTCGGCGGCCTCGAGCGAGGTGACGGTGGCGCAGATCTGCGGCTCGTCGCGGTAGTGCTCGGGCGCGGGGCGGGAATCACTGGTGACAATCGCCGGCAGCTCGAGCGTTTTCGCGCGCTCCGCGTACGGCGCCAGAATGGCCTCTTCCAGCGCCTTGCAAACGGCGGCGCGCACCTTATGTACGGCGGAGAAACCCATGCCACAGCCCTCATCGAGCGCCACCTCAAAGCTCGCAGCCTCAAAGGGAGAGGAACCCATGCGGCCGACGTGCTCAACCAGATCGGACGCCTCGACCGCGCGGGTCTTGGCGGCTTCGACGTTAAAGCCCGTGGCCGTGGCCGTAAGCGAAGGGTCGTCGCAGCAGGTGAGCGTAACGGTAAACGGCTCGCCCAGGTGCGCCACGACGGACACATCAACAGCTCGGCGGCGCAGCACATCGCGCTTGAGCGCGGCGCCGGCGGCGTCGATGGCACGCTGGCTGCGAATCACGCGGACGCGACAGCCCTCGGGCATGCTGCGGGGCACGCGACATTCGATGATGTCGCCCGCGGCGGCATCATCGGCGGCAATGGTGGTCAGGAACTGGTCGAACTCATCGTCGTGGCGAAGCTCCAACAGGTCGCCCTTGCCCACGGGCTCAAACAACTCAATGCGGGCGATGGCGGCGCGGCGACGGCGGTCGTCGGGCTTGAGGCCGCGCACATCGCGGTTGGCCGGGCGGCTGCCCAGCACCGTGCCCACGATCTGGCCGCGGTTGTTGGAACGCTCATAGCTCATCATCTCGTCGCCCGAGGTGCCGTCCTGATAGGCGTGCGTAAAGTCGCGGTTAAAGCAGCGCTTGAGCTGGCGCTGGCGGGCGGCTTTCTCGTCCTTGGCAACGGTGGTTCCGGCCAGCATGTCATCAATCTGATGACGATACACGTCGACGATGGAATACACGTAATCGGGCGCCTTCATGCGGCCCTCGAGCTTGAGCGACGCGGCGCCGGCGTCATACAGGCGGCGAACAAGTTGTGAGGTGTTGGTGTCACGCGGGCACAGCGCGCGCTCGCGACCGGCAGGGGAGAGCGAGCGACCGTTCTCGTCGATCAGCTCGTAGGGCAAGCGGCAGGGCTGGGCGCACATGCCACGGTTGGCCGAGCGGCCTGCCATGGCAAAGCTCGACAGCAGGCACAGACCCGAGTAGCAAAAGCAGATGGCACCGTGGCTAAAGACCTCAAGGTCAACATCGGGCGCGGCATCGTGAATGGCGACAATCTCGTCGATGGAAAGCTCGCGCGAGAGGGTCACGCGGTCGGCACCCTGCTCGCGGCACCAAAGGGTTCCGCGGTCGTCGTGGATGTTCGCCTGGGTCGAGATATGCGTCTCGATGCCGGGCATGGTGCGCTTGACCTCAAAGAACAGGCCCCAGTCCTGGATGATGAAGGCGTCGGCGCCCAGCATGGAGCAGCGATGGATGAGCTGCAGCGCATCGCTCATCTCGGATTCCTTGATGACGATGTTGACCGTGACGTAGACGCGCGAGCCGGCCAGATGCGCGGCGCGGCAGGCCTGCTCAAAGGCCTCGTCGGTAAAGTTGGTGGCCTTGCGGCGTGCGTTGAAGCTGCCCATGCCGCAGTAGATGGCGTCTGCCCCGGCGGCGAGTGCGGCGGCAAAGGGCTCGGGCCCTCCGGCGGGTGCCAAAAGCTCGGGTCTGCGGTTGGTGGTTCGACTGGCGGTTGCGGTCATATCCTGCCTTTCAAAATGCTCAGATACTCAAAAGTATAGTGGTGCCGTCGCGGCAGGCGATGCCCGTGCTCTAAGCGGGATAAAGTCTTCAGCAGCTTGGACTGGCTGCTCCACATGAGAACCGTTCAGCGGCCCGGGGAAACCGTTGGGCGATAAAATATTCTCGCAGCGTGATAATAATCTTGCATCGCGTGGAAACCTTGAGTACTATCCCAATCAAGCGCGGTGTTCAGACCGAACTGTGCCTCCCGGTGTGAACGCCGCGCTCCCGTTCCCTTTTACTTGTAAGGAGAAAAACATGAGCAAGACCGTCGTGTCTTCCGATAACGCACCCGCAGCCATCGGCCCGTATTCCCCTGGTATCCAGACCGGCAACATGGTGTTCCTGTCCGGCCAGCTGGGCATCGATCCCGCAACTGGCAAGATGCCCGAGGGCGTCGAGGCCCAGGCCAAGCAGTCCCTTGCTAACGTCGAGGCCCTGCTGACCGCTGCCGGCGCCACCTTTGCCGATGTCGTCAAGACCACAGTCTACCTGGCTGACATTGCCGACTTCGCTGCCGTAAACGAGATCTACGCCTCCAAGTTCGAGGCCCCGTTCCCCGCGCGCAGCGCTTTCCAGGTTGCCGCTCTTCCGGCTGGCGGTCTGGTCGAGATCGAGGTCGTCGCCGCTCTCTAAGGCGTTGGCCACAACTAAACATGACATGCAAAAAGACCCTGCAGCGCGTGCGAGCTGCAGGGTCTTTTGTCAAGTGACGAATCGCTTGTGGAGCCGCGCTCCATTTTGCTCGTTAGCCCTCCTTGCGGACTTTTTGCAGGTAGCGGTACACGCTGGGCTCCGAGATGCCCAACGCGGTGGCAGCGCAGGCCACGGCGCCCTTGAGCATGAACACCCCGTTGCCGTTGAGGTGGCGAATGACGTCCACGCGGTCGCTCTGACCAAGCGACGCTACATCCAGCCCGCGCGCGCTCAGCAACTCGGCAATGCTGCGGTCGATGAGCTCCTGGGTGGACTCCGAAAGGCTTTCGACCTCGATAGGGGCGGGCTCCGTGCGCGTCGGCGTTGCGTCGAAGCACGCCATGAGCTGCTGCGCCATGGCGTTGATGGAGCGTACGGTCGAGAGGTCGGTGTTGACGCAGAGCATACCGACGATCTCGTTATCCTCGCGGATAAAGAACGTCGCGGACTCCAGCGTCTTGCCGCCGGCGCCGCGGCCCTCGTAGCCCGTAATAAACGGCAGGTCGCGATACTTGGGATCGTGCATAATCTTGAGCGCCAGATCGGTGGCGGGACCGCCGACCTTGCGGCCGCTCACGATGCCGTTGCGAATATCGACGATGGCATGGTCGGGATCCGAGAAATCGTGCAGCACGATTTCGCTGTTTTTGCCGAGTATCTGCTCCAGGAAATCGACCATCGGCAAAAAGCGACGTACGGTCTCGTTCACGGGCGACTCCTTTGGGTGAAATCGGAAATGTTCATAACAATTTTTTCTCATGGTAACACGGTGTCTATTGACTCGCATATTCGCAGGTACATTGCGTAATACGGACGAGCGGTAGGAATTTGGCGGTAAACGGTCGACCAAAAGAAAAGTTAGATGTTATTTTGACCAGACACTTTTCTGACCTGCGGAAATGCATTACCTCAGCTCAAGAATAGTCTGATAACAAAAAATTATTATTGAGAATGAGAATCATCTTTAATACGATATGCAACGAAGGCACAACCTCAACCCCGCACTGCGTCACAATAGAGCGTTAGATGCGAAAACAACTACTTCGAGGATTGGTGGTCAAATGGCCCAGGAGACGGTTACGAACGGCACTGAAGCCCTGTTTACTCGCGAGGGCATGCCGCCCGTTAAGGAAATGATCCCGTGTGCCCTTCAGCACGTACTGGCATCGTTTGCCGGCATCATTACCCCGGCGGTCATCATGGCCGGCGTCTACGGCTTTAATAGCCAGCAGAGCACCGACATCATTCAGGTTGCGCTCATTCTTTCGGCAATCGACACGGCCCTTCAGGCCTTCGCTCCCTTCCGTCGCATCGGCGGCGGCCTGCCCATCGTCATGGGCGTTTCGTTCGCGTTCCTGCCGGCCCTGCAGGCCATGGGTGCCTCGGGCTTTAGCTTTGGTGCGCTGCTGGGCGGCGAGATCGTCGGCGGCGCCGTCGCGGTCCTCTTTGGTCTGGCCTACAGCAAGATCAAGTGGCTGTTCCCGCCCGTCGTGACCGGTACGGTCATCTTCTCCATTGGCGTCTCTCTCTATCCCACGGCCGTCAAGTATATGGCCGGCGGTATGGGTACGCCGCTGTGGGGCACCCCGCAGGCCTGGTGCGTCGCTCTTATCACCTTCGCCGTGGTCTTTGCGCTCGCCAACTTTGGCAAGGGCACGCTCAAGCTGGGATCCGTGTTCTTTGGCATGATCGTTGGCATGATCGTTTCGATCCCCTTTGGCATGATCGACTTCTCCAGCGTCGCCACCGCCCAGGTCTTCGCCCTTCCCAAGCTCATGCCCTACGCGCTCGAGTTTGATCCCGAGGTCTGCATTACCCTCGCCGTCGTGTTCCCCATGGTTGCCATCCAGATTATCGGTGACGTCTCCGCCGCCTGTCTGGGCTCCATCGACCGTATGCCCACCGAGCGCGAGCTCTCTGGCGCTATCGTGTCCCAGGGCCTCACCTCTATGGTCGGCGGCCTGCTGGGCGGTCTTCCCACCAGCGCCCTTGGCCAGAACGTGGGCATCATCTGCTCCAACAAGGTCGTCAACAAGTGGGTCTTTGTGATCATCGCGGCCGTCTTTGCCATCGCCGGTCTGTTCCCGCAGCTCTCTGCCGTCCTTTCCGCTATCCCGCAGCCCGTCATCGGCGGCGCGACCGTCGGCGTCTTTGGCACCATCACCATGAACGGCGTGCGCATGTTCACCCGCGAGGGCCTCACGCAGCGCACTACCACCATCGTCGGTACCTCCGTCGTCTTTGGCCTGGGTATCTGGATGGCCAGCGGTTGCCTTGCCGGCGAGGGTATGCCTGCCTGGGTGTCCACCGTCATCGGCTCCAATGCCGTAACCCCCACCGCCATCATGGCCATCGTCCTTAACCTGATCCTTCCGCAGACGCCGGTCGTGGCTCAGCACATCGATGCTGCCAAGGACGCTGCCGTGGATCTGGTCTTGCCCGAGAGCAAGAAGTAACCAATTCGGTGCTATTCGTCGGCGGGCGCATCGCCTCGTCCGCCGACGTCATGCGGTGCCAAGCCGCACTTCAAAGGGTTTGTCCCTTTGGTGAAGCGTTGACGGGAGAGGGCCCGTTTCCGGTGTAGGCCGGCGCTTCGCACTTCCGCTATGTCAGAGGTGTCAAACCCCGCCTCTGATGTTGAAGGGAGCATCTATGCTTCTGGTCGCAAACGGTTCCGTCTTTACCCGCAACGCTCAGACCCCGTTCATTCCCAACGGTGCGGTCGCCATTGACGGAGATACGATCGTCGAAGTGGGCCCCGAGTGCGAGCTCAAGGCCAAGTACCCGGATGCCGAGTACGTCGACGCCCGGGGCAACCTCATCATGCCCGGACTCATCAACTGCCACACCCACATCTACTCGGGTCTGGCCCGCGGCCTTGCCATTAAGGGCTGCAACCCCACCAACTTCCTGGAGAATCTTGAGCAGCAGTGGTGGAAGATCGACGACAACCTGACGCTCGACGGCACCAAGGCCAGCGCCTATGCCACGATTCTCGACTCTATCCGCGATGGCGTCACCACGATCTTCGATCACCATGCGAGCTTCTGCGAGATTCCGGGAAGCCTCTTTACCATTAAGGACGCAGCCCAGGAGCTGGGCATGCGTTCGTGCCTGTGCTACGAGGTCTCCGATCGCCGCGGCCAGGAAAAATGCGATCAGGCCATTGCCGAGAACGCCGAATTTGCCCAGTGGGCCGCCAAGGAGCGTCGCGATAACGACAACCACATGATCGCCGCCATGTTTGGCGGTCACGCCACCTTTACGCTGTCGGACAAGACCATGGACAAGATGGCCGAGGCCAACAACGGCCTGACCGGCTTCCACATCCATGTGTGCGAGGGCATGAATGACGTGTGGGACTCCCGCCTCAACCGCGGTGGCATCAGCCCCGTCGAGCGCCTGCTGCAGCACAACCTGCTGGGTCCCGACACCATGCTGGGCCACTGCATCCACGTGACGCCCGCCGAGATGGACATCGTCAAGGAGTCCGGCACCTGGCTCGTCAACAACCCCGAATCCAATATGGGCAACGCCGTGGGCTGCGCTCCTGTGCTCGAGTTCTTCCGCCGCGGCATCCCCGTGTGCATGGGCACCGACGCCTACACCCACGATATGCTCGAGAGTCTCAAGGTCTTCCTGATCATTCAGCGCCACAACGCAGCCATGCCCAATGTGGGCTGGTGCGAGGCCATGACGATGCTGTTCGAGAACAACGCCAAGATGGCGAGCAAGTACTTCGATCGCAAGCTCGGCGTGCTCGAGGCCGGCGCTGCCGCCGACGTCATCGTTATGGACTACAAGCCCTTTACGCCGCTGAGCGAGGAGAACATCGACGGCCACATGCTCTTTGGCATGATGGGCAAAAACTGCCGTACCACCATCATCAACGGCCGCGTCCTGTACAAGGATCGCGAGTTCGTTGGCATTGATGAGGACAAGATCAACGCGTGGACCATGGCCGAGTCCAAGAAGCTCTGGAGCACGCTCAACGATCGCGCCTACTAATTACAAGTAGATTCACGCGCGTCGGATGTTTCGCCGCATCCGACGCGCGTATGGGCGACCTCCGCGGGGTCGCCGGCGCTGTGCTAGCGCTACACCGTATTTGCGCCCGCCGCGCGGTCTCGCCGGGCGTTACAGAGAGGAGCTCACTATGAGCGACATCATGAGGCCGATCCCGTTTTCGCAGCTGATGAACTGGATCATCGAGGAGCACAAGACCCAGGACGCCATCTTTGGCGTGCGTAAGATGGTCACGGCCAGCCAGGAGGGCGCGCTTCCCATTTTTGACGAGCGCATCGAGACTCCGTTTGGCCCGGCCGCCGGTCCCAATACGCAGCTGGCCCAGAACATCGTGGCCTCTTATGTGGCCGGTTCCCGCTTCTTTGAGCTCAAGACCGTCCAGGTTATGGATGGCGAGGAGCTCTCCAAGTGTGTGAACAAACCCTGCATTGTGGCGCAGGACGAGTGCTACAACTGCGAATGGTCGACCGAGCTCGAGGTTCCGCAGGCCTTTGCCGAGTACGTGAAGGCATGGTTTGCCTGCCACCTGATCGCTCGCGAGTATGGTCTGGGCAGCCCGGACGGCTTTGTCTTCAACATGTCCGTGGGTTATGACCTCGAGGGCATCAAGAGCCCCAAGGTCGACGCCTACATCGAGGGCATGAAGGACGCCTCCGGCACCGACGTGTGGGCCGAGTGCCTCGAGTGGGCCCGCGCCAACGTCGAGCGCTTCGCCAACGTCGACGCCGCCTTCGTCGAGTCCGTGAGCCCGCGCGTCTCGTCGTCGGTGACCGAGTCCACGCTCCACGGCTGCCCGCCGGCGGAGATCGAGCGCATCGCGACCTATCTGATCACCGAGAAGGGCCTCAACACCTACATCAAGTGCAACCCCACGCTGCTGGGATATGAGTTTGCCCGCCAGCGCCTGAACGAGCTGGGCTTTGACTACATCGTTTTCGATGACACGCACTTCCGCGAGGACCTGCAGTGGGTCGACGCCGTGCCCATGTTCGAGCGCCTGATTGCCCTGTGCGCCGAGCGCGGCCTGGAGTTTGGCGTCAAGCTGACCAACACGTTCCCCGTCGACGTGACGAGGAACGAGCTGCCTTCTACCGAGATGTACATGTCCGGCCGTTCGCTGTTCTCGCTGACCATCGAGGCCGCCCGCCGCATTACCGAGCAGTTCGATGGCAAGCTGCGCATCAGCTACTCCGGCGGTGCCACGGTCTACAACATCCGCGCCCTGTATGACGCTGGCATTTGGCCCGTTACCCTGGCGACCGACGTGCTCAAGCCCGGTGGATACGAGCGCTTTAGCCAGATGGCCGGCGAGTTTACCGACCTGGACGGCAAACCGTTCGCGGGCGTCTCTCTCGAGGCCGTGACTGCGATCCAGACCGACTCGCTCACCAACCCGCTCTACAAGAAGCCGCTGCGCCCGCTGCCCGACCGCAAGGTCGCCGGCAAGAGCCCGCTTTCCGACTGCTTTACCACGCCTTGCCGTACGAGCTGCCCCATCCAGCAGGACATTCCCGCCTATCTGGCGGCTGTTGACGAGGGCCGCTACGAGGACGCGCTCAACATCATCATCGAGCGCAACGCCCTGCCGTTCATTACCGGTACCATCTGCCCGCATCCCTGCGGCCGTGCCTGCGAGCGTGCATTCTACGAGCCCGAGGGCGCCCAGATTCGCGCCAGCAAGCTCAAGGCCGCCCGCGAGGCCATGACCGCCGTGCTGCCCAAGCTGCGCGCCCAGGCCATTGCCAACGACGCCGAGCGCAACGTTGCCGTTATCGGCGGCGGCCCGGCCGGTCTGGCGACGGCGTTCTTCCTGACGCGCGCCGGCGTGCCGGTCACTATCTTCGAGGCCCGCGACTCTCTCGGCGGCGTGGTCCGTCACGTGATCCCCGAGTTCCGTATCGCGAGCGACGATATCTCCCACGACGCCGAGCTTTGCCTGGCCTTTGGTGCCAAGGTGCAGCTCAACGCTCGCGTGGAGTCCATTGACGAGCTCAAGGCCCAGGGCTTTACCGACGTGGTCGTGGCCACCGGTGCCTGGATGCCCGGCTCTGCGGGCCTGGGCGAGGGCGCCGAGCTCGACGTGCTGGAGTTCCTCGAGGCCGCCAAGAAGGGCGAGAAACTCGAGCTGGGCGAGGACGTCGTGGTCATCGGCGCCGGCAACACCGCCATGGACGCGGCTCGCGTGGCCAAGCGTCTGGCTGGCGTGAAGAACGTGCGCCTGGTGTATCGCCGCACCAAGAAGCAGATGCCCGCCGACGAGGAAGAGCTCGATCTTGCTCTTGCCGATGGCGTTGAGTTCTGCGAGCTGCTGGCGCCCAAGGTACTCAACGGCGCCGTGCTGACCTGCGACGTTATGGAGCTTGGCGAGCCGGACGCAAGCGGCCGTCGCAGCCCTGTCGCCACGGGCGAGACCGTCGAGCTTTCCGCCACCACGGTGATCTGCGCCGTGGGCGAGGGCATCGATGCCAGCCTGTACGACGCCGCGGGCGTCGAGCACGACCGTCGCGGCCGCCTTGCCGCCACCTCCACCGGCGTCGAGGGCGTCTGGGCTGCCGGTGACTGCCGTCGCGGTCCGGCCACCGTGGTCGAGGCTATCGCCGACGCCGCCGAGGTCGCCCGTGCCATCGCTGGCGTGGACTTTAACAAGTACGCCGACTGCAACGAGCAGGCCGGTCGCGAGGACACCTGCTACGAGCGCAAGGGGTCGCTGTGCCGCGACAAGCGCAACTGCACCAAGACTCGCTGCCTGGGCTGCGGCTCGGTGTGCGAGGTCTGCTGCGACGTGTGCCCCAACCGCGCCAACGTTGCAATTAAGGTGCCGGGCCTGGCCAAGCATCAGGTGGTACATGTCGACGGCATGTGCAACGAGTGCGGCAACTGCGCCGTGTTCTGCCCCTACCAGGAGGGCCGTCCCTACAAGGACAAGCTCACCCTGTTCTGGAGCGAGCAGGACATGGAGAACTCCGAGAACGAGGGCTTCCTGGCCGTGGACGAGGATCACTTTAAGGTCCGCGTCGCCGGCACGGTCCGCACCGTCTCGATCGATGCCGTCAACACCGGTCTGCCCGAGGCCGTCCGCCTGACCATCAGGACTGTGCGCGACAACTATTCGTACCTTCTTAAGAAATAGGCGAGTCTCTTATGGCCAAATCCATTCAACATAACGTGGCCTACGTTGCCTGCGGAAGCGGTTGTGCCTCCGCAGGCGGCGACGCCCGCTGCAGCGAAGGCTGCATTGGCTGTGGCGCCTGTGTCACGGCCTGCCCCCACGGTGCCATCGCACTGGTCGATGGTATCGCCCGCGTGGAGCGCTCTAAGTGCACGGGCTGTGGCCTGTGCGGCTTGGCGTGCCCGCAGCGCGTGATTGCCTTCGTTCCCGGCTACCAGAACATCCTGGTGCGCTGCAACAACACCGATAAGGGCGCCATTGCCCGCAAGATCTGCGACACGAGCTGCATCGGTTGCGGCATGTGCGCCAAAAAGTGCCCCGCCGGCGCTATCCGCATTGAGGACAACTGCGCCCATATCGACGGCGCGGACTGCCTGTCGTGCGGTATGTGCGCCGTCGTCTGCCCGCATGGCGCCATCCACGACCGCACCGGCATAGCCGCTGGCGTGTAGAAGGGAATCACCATGGCACAGGAATTCACTTTTACCGTTAACGGCGTCGAGCGCACGACGACCCAAAACAAGCCGTTGCTGCGCTACCTGCGCGACGACCTGCATATTCACTCCGCCAAGGACGGCTGCTCCGAGGGCGCGTGCGGTACCTGCACCATCCATGTGGACGGTGCGGCTGTCAAGGCGTGCGTACTGACCACCGCCCTTGCCGCCGGCCGCAACATCGTGACCGTCGAGGGCCTGCCCGAGGACGTGCGCGAGGCCTTTGTGTACGCCTTTGGCGCCGTGGGCGCCGTGCAGTGCGGTTTTTGCATCCCCGGCATGGTCATGGCGGGTGCAGCGCTCATCGCCGAGGACCCCGAGCCTACCGAGGAGCAGATCAAGTACGCCATTCGCGGCAACGTCTGTCGCTGCACCGGCTACAAGAAGATTATCGAGGGCATTGCGCTGGCCGCTGCGGTGCTCCGCGGCGAAAAGCAGATCGACGAGGACCTGGAGCGCGGTGACGACTACGGCGTAGGCAAGCGCGCCTTCCGTATCGACGTGCGCAAGAAGGTGCTCGGCGAGGGCAAGTATCCCGACGACATCGACGAGCTCGATCAGCCGGGTCTGACCTACGCCAGCGCCGTGCGCTCCAAGTATCCGCGCGCCCGCGTGCTCTCCATCGATACCTCCAAGGCCGAGGCCCTGCCCGGCGTGGTGGGCATTCTGCGCGCCGAGGACGTGCCGGTCAACCAAGTCGGCCACCTTATCCAGGACTGGGACGTCATGATCGCCCAGGGCGATATCACCCGCTGCGTGGGCGATGCCATCGTGCTGGTGGTTGCCGAGGACGAAGCGACGCTCGAGAAGGCCAAGAAGCTCGTAAAGATCGATTACGAGCCGCTGGAGCCCGTGCGCAACATTGTCGAGGCCAGGGCTGCCGACGCCCCGCGCCTGCACGACAGCTTCTTTGCCTTTGGCAACACGGTGGAGCTCAAGGACAACGTGTGCCAGAGCCGCCATGTGACGCGCGGCGACGCCGCCAAGGCGTTGGCGGAGAGCGCGTTTACCGTGACGCAGCGCTTTACCACGCCCTTTACCGAGCATGCCTTCTTGGAGCCCGAGTGCGCCGTGGCCTTCCCGTATAAGAATGGCGTCAAGGTGCAGTCGACCGACCAGGGCGCCTACGACACGCGCAAAGAGTGCGCCCACATGTTTGGCTGGGACAACGAGCCCGAGCGCGTGGTCGTCGAGACCATGCTCGTGGGCGGCGGCTTTGGCGGCAAGGAGGACGTGTCCGTCCAGCACCTGGCCGCGCTTGCTGCCTATAAGCTCCAGCGTCCTGTGAAGTGCAAGCTCACCCGCGCCGAGTCGCTCGCGTTCCATCCCAAGCGCCACGCCATGGACGGCACCTTTACGCTGGGTTGCGACGCCGAGGGCAACTTTACCGGTCTGGATTGCGAGATCAACTTTGACACCGGTGCCTACGCGTCGCTGTGCGGCCCGGTGCTCGAGCGCGCCTGCACGCATGCCGTCGGCCCCTACAAGTACCAGAACACCGACATCCGCGGTTTTGGCTACTACACCAACAACCCGCCGGCCGGCGCCTTCCGCGGCTTTGGCGTGTGCCAGTCCGAGTTTGCGCTCGAGAGCCTGATCGACCTGCTGGCCGAGAAGGTCGGGCTGGATCCGTGGGAGATCCGCTACAAGAACGCGATTGAGCCGGGCGAGGTGCTGCCTAACGGCCAGATTGCCGACTGCTCCACGGCGCTTAAGGAGACGCTGCTCGAGGTCAAGGATGCCTACTACGCGCATCCCGGCCACGCCGGCATTGCCTGCGCCATGAAGAACGCCGGTGTGGGCGTGGGCCTGCCCGATGCCGGTCGCTGCAAGATTCGCGTCGAGGGCGGCCGTGCCGTGGTCTATGCCGCCACGTCCGACATCGGCCAGGGCTGCAACACCGTCTTTTTGCAGGACGTTGCCGAGGCCTGCGGCCTGCCGCTGAGCTGCATTGCCAACGGCGAGTGCTCGACCGAAAACGCCCCCGACTCCGGCACCACGTCTGGTTCGCGTCAGACGGTCGTGACCGGCGAGGCCGTTCGCGGCGCCGCCTTCTTGCTGCGCGACGCCATGTTTGGTGTCGAGGCCGGCAAGCCCGCGCCTGCTGCCCCGGTTGCCGCCCATGGCGACGGCGTCAAGATCGAGTACGACGACGGTCGCGCCTATCAGCTGCGCTCGCAGGAACTCGTCGCCGGCCAGGGCATGCATCCTCAGGACCCCGCGGCTGCCATCAAGGCGCTCGAGGGCTGCGAGTTTAGCTACGTGTACTTGGAGCCGACCGACAAGCTTGGCGCGGACGTGCCCAACCCCAAGAGCCATATCTGCTACGGCTTTGCCACGCATGTGGTCATCCTGGACGACAACGGTCGCGTGAGCGAGGTCTATGCCGCGCACGATTCGGGCAAGGTGGTCAACCCCATCTCGATCCAGGGTCAGATCGAAGGCGGCGTGCTCATGGGCATGGGCTACGCGCTTACCGAGGACTGGCCGCTCAAGGACTGCGTGCCCCAGGCCAGGTACGGCACGCTCGGGCTGTTCCGTGCGCCCGAGATTCCGGATATCCACGCCATCTACGTTGAGAAGGACGAGCTGCTGCCCGTGGCATACGGCGGCAAGGGCATCGGCGAGATCGCCACGATCCCCACGGCACCTGCCGTGCAGAATGCCTACCGCGCGTTTGACGGCAAGCTGCGCCCGGATCTGCCCATGGTGGATACGCCCTACAGCCGCGTCCGCAACCGCGGGTAGGGTAGGGCGCGGACAGCCATTGCTGACTGCCGTCTGCGCTTGCCATCAACTGTATAGGCTGCGCCTTTGGCCCCAGCTCCATCGTGAGCCGGGGCCTTTTGTTTGGAGCGCCTCCGCATACGGAAGCTGCGTCCCGGATTTGGCGCTCAGAACGGGATGTGCTTTCCTTTTTGGGCCCTCGGCGGAAACTACGTCCCGGAATCCAGCCCCGGAGTGGGATGCGCTTTCCGGATTGGCCCTCAACCGGAAGCTGTGTCCCGGAATCATGCCTCAGAATGGGATGCGTTTTCCGCTGGCCGGTCGTTTGGAAAGCGCATCCCAGTTTGAGTGTTTATTCCGGGATACGGTTTCCGCTGAAGGACTCAACCGGAAAGCCTGTCCAGCTCTGAGACGGGATTCCGGGACACGCTTTCCGCCAGGCCCGCCATCCGGAAAGTGCATCCCGTTTTGAGCGTCCAGGCTAGGATGCGCTTTCCGTTGGCGTGGTCGTTGGGAAAACGCGGCCCAGATAGGGGGATGCGATCTGGCGATGCGTGGCCTAGCAGCTCCTACAGGTCTACCTCGTTGAGCCATGTCGGCAGCGTGGTCTGTCGGATGCCTGCCGTCTGCAGCTTTTTGGCGAGCATTCCTGCCGAGCGGACCTCGTTCATGGTAAAGCGCAGCAGAGGGTGACCGTAGAGCGATAGGTGCGCCTCGCGCTGTCGTTCGGCAACGAGCGCTTCGGCGGTGGTGCGTCCGGCCAGCATGGTCTGGTTGGTATATTTGATGAGCCCGTCGAGCTCGCCCAGCGTGAGTTCCCGCGCCTGGCGCTCCCAGGCAAAGTCCGTTCGTATGGGCTTGGCCGAATTGAAGGGGTCCGTCAGCTCGTATTGAAGCCAATCGGGCGCAAAGCCCGTCCCGATCATGATGGCTCGGGCGACCGATTCCCCGCCGCTCTCGGCGCGGGCGTCGGCATATCGAAGCGTTGTGAGAGCCGTACGAATCGCGCGACCATTGCGGGCAGTTGCTCGTTGCTCGACGGCCTCCATCAGCTGTTCCCGCACAAGGACGAGCTTTGAGATCGCCGAATCGGCAATGGGCATACCGTCGGCAAAACCGGTCTGCAACAGGCAATCTGTGACCGTTTGGATAGGCGGCGTTACCGATATGCCGGCTCTGCGTATTGCTCCGGTCGGCTCAATCTGGTGCCGCTGAATATGTGCGCCCGGGCGAGCCGACGGCTTTGTCGAGCTGCAGACATGCACGACATTCAGGTGTCGCCACGAGACCTCGAGCCCCAGCAGACAGGCGGCCGAAAACGAGCAGAACGTCCAATCGGGGTGGATGATCGCAAGGGCGCGGAGGATTTCGCAATGGCGTTGCGCTCGGTTGAGTTCATCCCAGCGCGTTTTTCGCGCAAACAACCCCGGCATGGGCGAGACAACCGTGCCGCCGGTGCGCCGAAGGAGCGCTTTTCGGATCGCCGTGCTCGGGGGAATCAGACAGCGCCCCTCTTGTTCGGCTTGAGTGAGCAGTTGGTCGATGAGCTGGTTATTGCAATGGGTCATGAGCTACCGCCTCCTTTTGGGTAGCAAAAACGTATCAGCTGGAACTTGCCGCTCAGCTGACCAAAAGCTGACCAAAATCTAACCATGCAGGTAGATGACCTGCTTTTGGCGACATATTTCTTGTTTGAATCGGTGGGCGGTAATCGGCGACCGTGAACGGTAGCTGGATATGAAGTCTTGGTAAGTTTCGGGACGTGTACTTTTTGAAAAAGAGCATTCTATCTGCTGTTTTGTGTTTCTGGATCGCATATTTGAAGGCATGTGATAAGGGCGGCGGACTGTCGCCTTGTATCTGCGGAAACTGTGACCCGGAATTGCCACTCGGAATGGGACGTGCTTTCCGGATCGCCCTTCAAGCGGAAGCTACATCCCAGATTTCGGCCTCAGAGTGGGATGCCGTTTCCAGATCGGGCCTCAAACGGAAATTGCATCCCGGAACGAGCCCTCAGAGCGGGATGAACTTTCCCAACGGGCCGCATGCGGAAGCTGTGTCCCGGAATTGTCGCTCAGAACGGGACACGCTTTCCGGATGGGATGCTTGGCGGAAACTACGGCCCAGTTTTTGGCTCCAGAACGGGATACATTTTCCGGAACGGTCCACGTGCGGGGGTGTACCGCCCCTTTTCGTGCTCCGCTTATCGAATTACGTTATAGCTAGACATATTATAGGAAGGTATAATAT
>CAKUGX010000015.1 GCA_934654765.1 uncultured Collinsella sp.
CCTCGGGAGCGCTCATCTCGGGCTGTAGATCGTAGGTAGCGACCTTGGGGGAAGCGACGAGCACGCGCTCCTCGCCCTCCTTGGGCTCCTCGATGCCGCCGTTGAGGAAGAACGTCACGTGGGCGTACTTCTCAGTCTCGGCGGTGTGCAGCTGCTTCAGGCCGTTGGCGGCGATGACATCGGCCAGGACGTTCTCGGGGAACGTCTTGGGGAAGGCGACCTCGACGTCAAACGTCGGATCGTACTCGGTCATCGTCACAAAGTGCGAAAGCTTAATCTGCTCGCGCTCAAAGCCGTCGAACTCCTTGTCCGTGAACACGCGGGTCATCTGACGAGCGCGATCGGGACGGAAGTTGAAGAAGATGGCCGCATCGCCCTCGTGAATGCCCTCGTTGTGGGCAGCGAAGGGCTCGACGAACTCGTCGCCGCGCGGATCCTTCTCGTAGTAGGCCTTGATACCGGCAACGGGATCGGTATCGGCATCGGACGCGTTGACCATGACGTCGTAGGCGCGCTGGATACGCTCCCAACGGTTGTCGCGGTCCATGGCCCAATAGCGGCCCGAAACGGTGGCAACGCGAGCGTCGCAACCGGTCTCCTCGGAAATCTTAGCCAGGAAGGCGCAGAACTCACTCATGTAGCCGGCACCGGACTGCGGGTCGACGTCGCGGCCATCCATGAAGGCATGAACGCGAACGGTCTTGACGCCATGCTGGGCAGCCATCTTGACCAGAGCCTCAACGTGGTTCATGTGAGAATGAACACCGCCAGGGCTCATAAGGCCCATGAGGTGGAGAGTCTTGCCGTCAGCCTTGACGTCGTCCATAGCCTTGACGAAGACCTCGTTCTTGGCGATGGAGCCGTCCTTGATGGCATTGTTGATGCGCGAAAGCTCCTGGAACACGATGCGGCCGGCACCGATGTTGAGGTGACCCACCTCGGAGTTACCCATCTGACCGTCGGGAAGGCCCACGTCCTCGCCCGAAGCGCCGAGCGTGGTGTGAGGGTACTTCTCGTACAGGCTATCAAGGAAGGGCGTCTTGGCAGCGGCGACGGCGTTCTCGCCATCGGCCGGAGCCAGGCCACAGCCGTCCATGATGATCAGGAGTGCAGGAAGATGACGCTGTGCCATATGTCCTACTCGCCTGCCTTGACGACCATAGAGGCGAAGTCGGCAGCCTTGAGCGAAGCGCCGCCCACGAGAGCGCCGTCAACGTCAGGCTTGGCGACGAGCTCGGCGATGTTGCCGGGCTTGGCAGAGCCACCATAGAGAACGCGGATGCCGTTAGCGAGCTCCTCGCCAAACATCTCCTTGAGGGTCTCACGGATAGCGCCGCAGACCTCCTGAGCGTCCTCAGCGGTAGCGGTCTTGCCGGTGCCGATGGCCCAGATGGGCTCGTAGGCGACGACGACCTGCTTGGGGCAGGTGATCTCAAGACCGGCAAGGCCAGCCTTGACCTGGTTCACGACGTGCTCGACATAGGTGCCAGCCTCGCGGACCTCGAGGGACTCGCCGCAGCAGAAGACGGGAACAAGACCGGCGGCAACGAGAGCCTTGGCCTTCTTGTTCTGATCCTCGTCGGTCTCGTGGAAGTAGTCACGACGCTCGGAGTGACCGATGATGCAGTAGGTGCAGCCAGCGGACTTGAGCATGTCGCAAGAGGACTCACCGGTGAAGGCACCCTTGGCCTCCCAGTACACGTTCTGTGCACCGAGGGCGATGGGGGCAGCCTGAATGCGGTCATGAACCGTGGTGATGTCAATGGTCGGAGGGCAGACGAGCACCTCGACGCCAGCCGGAACCTCGGGCAGAGCCTGAGCCAGCTCGTCGGCGAGCTTGGCAGCCTCGGCGACGTCGTTGTTCATCTTCCAGTTACCAGCGATAAGAAGGGTGCGATTAGGCATCGAGAAGCGCCTCCACTCCGGGCAGGGCCTTACCCTCGACGAGCTCCATGGAAGCGCCACCACCGGTGGAGATCCAGCTCATCTTGTCGGCCAGGTTGAACTTGTTGACAGCCGCGACAGAGTCACCACCGCCGATGATCGAGGTGCAGTCGGCCTCGGCGACGGCCTCGGCGATAGCCTGGGTGCCGTGAGCGAAGTTGTCGAACTCGAAGACGCCCATGGGGCCGTTCCAGAACACGGTCTTGGCGCCCTTGACGGCCTCGGCGTAGAGCTCCTCGGTCTTGGGGCCGATGTCCATGCCCTCACGATCGTCGGGGATAGCGTCGGAAGCGACAACCTCGGGGACAGCGTCCTCGCCAAAGTGATCGGCAACGCGGTTGTCGATGGGGAGCAGGATCTTGACGCCCTTCTCCTCGGCCTTCTTGAGCATCTCGCCGGCGCGCTCGACCCAGTCCTCTTCCTTGAGGGACTGACCGACGGTCAGGCCCTGAGCCAGGAAGAAGGTGTAGGCCATGCCGCCACCGATGATCAGGGTGTCAGCGGAGTCGATAAGGTGATCGAGAACGCCGATCTTGGAGGAAACCTTGGAACCGCCGACGATAGCGACGAAGGGGCGCTCGGGCTCGGCGAAGATGCCGGTCAGCGTGTCGACCTCCTTCTCGAGCAGGAAGCCGGCGACGGCAGGCAGGTAAGCGGCGGGGCCCACGACGGAACCCTGGGCGCGGTGAGCGGTGCCGAAGGCATCGAGAACGAAGACGTCACCATAGGAAGCGAGCTTCTTGGCGATCTCGGGGTCGTTCTTCTTCTCACGCTTATCGAAGCGGACGTTCTCGAGAACGAGGACCTTGCCCGGCTCGACGGCAGCGACAGCCTCGGCAGCCTTCTCGCCGTAGGTGTCGGCGACAAAGGCAACGTCGAGGCCAGAGAGCTCGGCGAGCTTCTTGGCGACGGGCTCGAGGGACAGCTCGGGCTGGAAGCCGGTGCCATCGGGACGGCCGAGGTGGCTCATGAGGATGACACGAGCGTTGTGCTCAACGAGATAGTTGATGGTGGGCAGGGCAGCCTTGATACGGGTGGTGTCGCCAACGACGCCATCCTTGATAGGCACGTTGAAGTCAACGCGGACGAGAACGCGCTTGCCGTCGACATCGATGTCGCGGACGGTCTTCTTGGTAAAGGCCATGTTTGCTTCTACCTTTCGTACGTGTCTGCCTCCCATTACGGCAGACGATTTCCTATAAAAAGGGCGCGACCCTAGGGTGTAAGCCCTATAAGGCCGCGCCCTTCTTTAGACGCTCAACGAGCTATTCGCTAAAAGCTAAATTAAGCAACGAACTTCTCGAAGTACTTGATGGTGCGGACCATCTGAGAGGTGTAAGAGTTCTCGTTGTCGTACCAAGAGGTGACCTGAACGAGGGTCTGGCCGTTGCCGAGGTCAGAGCACATGGTCTGAGTGGCGTCGAAGATGGAGCCGTGGGTCTCGCCGATGATGTCGGTGGAGACGATGTCGTCCTCGTTGTAACCGAAGGTCTCGGAGATGGTGGCAGCGTAGGCCTTCATAGCGGCGTTGACCTCGTCGACGGTGACCTTCTTGTCAACGACAGCGTAGAGGTTGGTGATGGAGCCGGTCGGCGTCGGGACGCGCTGGGCGGCACCGATGAGCTTACCGTTGAGCTCGGGGAGAACCAGGCCGATAGCCTTGGCAGCACCGGTGGTGTTGGGGACAATGTTGACGGCGCAGGCGCGGCTACGACGCTTGTTGCCCTTGCGCTGCGGGCCGTCGAGCGGCATCTGGTCGCCGGTCCAGGCGTGAATGGTGGTCATGATGCCGGACACGATGGGAGCGAAGTCGTTCAGACCCTTGGCCATCGGGGCGAGGCAGTTGGTGGTGCAGGAAGCAGCGGAGATGATGTTGTCCTCAGCGGTCAGCGTCTCGTGGTTGACGTTGTACACGATGGTGGGCAGATCGCTGCCGGCCGGAGCGGAGATGACGACCTTCTTGGCGCCAGCGTTGATGTGGGCCTGAGCCTTAGCCTTGCTGGTGTAGAAGCCGGTGCACTCGAGAACGACGTCGACGTCGAGGTCGCCCCAAGGCAGGTTGTTGGCGTCGGCCTCCTTGTAGATCTTGATCTCCTTGCCGTCAACGGTGATGGAATCCTCGCCAGCAACGACCTCGTGATCGCGAGCGTAGTTGCCCTGCGTGGAGTCGTACTTCAGCAGGTAAGCGAGCATATCGGGAGAGGTGAGGTCGTTGATAGCGACGATCTCGGAGCCCTCATGACCGAACATCTGACGGAAAGCCAGACGACCGATGCGACCGAAGCCGTTAATAGCAACCTTTACTGCCATTGTGTCTCCTTTCGTAAGGCCCCCGCGAGCTACAGCGCCCGCCGTTGAGGCCCACAAACTAACCACTCGCCTAATATACCTTTTTTTTGACTTGAATTTCACGAGAATGCTCGAAATTGAAAATCAAATTTACGTTAAAACGTTTTAAAGAATAAAATAGCAGCTAAATCCGTATATAAGTCGATACTTCAACCTACCTGTTTGCTTCAATGAGCTTTTCAAGCCGTAAAACACGATGGTAGAGGGCCGACTTCGACAAGGGAGGGTCAGCCATCTCCCCTAAATCACGCAGCGACAGATCGGGATAGCGCTCGCGCAGGTCGCAAAAGACCGCCAAGGCATCCGGAAGCGCATCGCGAAGGCCGCGCTGCTCGAGCTCATCGATAAGCGCAAGCTGATGTTGGGCAGCTCCGGCGCTTCTGGTCTGGTTGGCCAGCTCGGCATTCACGCGACGGTTCACATCGTTCTTAACCAACTTGACCGCGCGCGCCTCCTCAATCTCGGCAACGCTGCGCTTGGCACCAATCAGCTTTAATAGATGCTCGATTTCCTCAGCGCTCTTAATGTACACGGCATATGACCCCCGCCGCGCATTAACACGAGCATGGACTCCAATCTGCCCCAACAGGTCGCAAAGCCCCTTGGCATATTGCTCGCCCTGCACCGCGATCTCCAAATGGAAATCGCCGCGTGGATCGGCCACGAAGCCGCCCGCGATGAGCGCGCCGCGGATGTAGGCAAGCCTGCAGCAGGGACGAGCAACGATGTGTCGGGGAACACCAGCGACGAGCCCTCCCCTGCGGTCTAGAATGCCCAGCAGCACCAGAGCCTTGTCCAGGTCGGGTTGATCGGGCAGGGTAATGAGATAGTTACGGACCTTATGCAAGACCGATTTACGAACGGTAAATTCCGTTTTGAGCTTAAGGATGCGATGCGTCAGCGTGATCATCGTGCGCGCGACGGCTCCCGTCTCAGTCGCAACTGTCAACCGATACCGCCCAGAGCCGGTAAGCGAGAGCGTACCGCTCACGCGCGTGAGGGCGGCAAGCGTCGACAAGTCGCAGTATTCACATTCTGGTTCGCAGCGCGCAAGCTCGTCGCGCACCTCGGCGGTAAACGACATGCAGGCCTATGCCTTCGTGTTGGCGCGCGACAGGTCGCGGTGGGAGATGCTCACGTGATACTGGGCGCCTTCCAGGTAACGGGCCGTGGCCTCGGCAATGGCGACGCTACGGTGCTGTCCGCCCGTGCAGCCGATGGCGATAGAAAGCTGCGGCTTACCCTCCGCGATATAGCCCGGCATCACCGTATCGAGCAGCTGTGTCCAAGCCTTCCAAAACTCCTGCGTCTTGGGGTGGTCCAGAACAAAATCGGAGACCTTTTTATCGAGACCGGTCATCGTGCGCATCTCGGGATCGTAGAACGGATTGGGCAGGAAGCGGACGTCGATCATAATGTCCGCCTCGACGGGCATGCCGTGCTTAAAGCCAAACGAGAACACATGGACGTCCATGAGCTGTTGGTCGGACAGCTCGGAAAATGCCATACGTAGCTTGTTGCGCAGCGCAGAGGTGCGCAGACGGCTCGTATCGATAATCATATCGGCTCGATCGCGCACGCCCTGCAGCTGAAGGCGCTCGCGCTGAATGGCATCGGCCGTAGTCTCCCCCGGCTTGGCAATGGGATGACGGCGGCGATTTTCGCTGTAGCGACGAATCAGCACCTCGTCAGAAGCCTCCAGGAACACGATGTCGCAGCTCATCTCGCGCTCTTCGAGCGCGGCGACCGCATCGAGCAACTCGTCAAACAGTCCCTGGCTACGCAAATCGCAGGTAACGGCGAGATGCCTGCCCACGCCCGTATTGATGCCGACGAGCTCGGCAAGCTGGGCGATGAGACGCGGAGGCAGGTTATCAATGCAAAAATAGCCCATGTCCTCGAACACGTGCATGGCCTGCGTGCGGCCCGATCCGGACATTCCGGTGATGATGACGATATCGGGGATGCGCTCCGAGCGCTCCGCCGCATCCATGGCATCTCCCTTTTGCATGTGCTGCCTCCCGAAAACAAGCGCGGGACCCGGCAACCCGGATCCCGCGCGGTCAATTGCCTATATTGAGTATACCGCCCCGAGCGGATACGAGGTCTGTCTTACGCCTCAAGCGCAGCCTTGAACCAACTTGTAATACTCGTGGGGTGCGTGATGGCGGTGCCGACGACAACGGCCCAGGCGCCAGCATCGATCGCGGCGCGAGCCTCCTCGGGCGTATGCACGCGACCCTCACAAATGATGGGAAGGCCGGGGAATTCCTCAGTCGCCTGACGCAGGAGCGGCAGGTCGGGGCCATCGGCCATGGTGCAGTCGATGGCGGCGACGCCGTGAGAAAGCGTGGTGGATACAAGGTCGAAGCCCATATCAACAGCACGGCGAATGTCCTCGATGGTGGCACAATCCGCCATCAGGAGCACACCCTCCTCGTGCAGTGGACGGAAGGTATCCTCGACCGTCTTGCCATCGGGGCGCGGACGATCGGTGGCGTCGATCGCCACGATATCGGCACCGGCAGCAACGCAGGCGCGAGCGTGACGCAGCGTCGGCGTGATGTAAACGCCCTCGTGCCCATCCTTCCACAGGCCGATGACGGGAACCTCACAGCGACCCTTAATGGCGGCAATGTCGGCAAGGCCCTGGCAGCGAATGGCGGCAGCGCCGCCGAGCTCGCAAGCGCGAGACATTTGAGCCATGGTCTCGGGCGTACGAAGCGGCTCGCCCATATACGCCTGAACGCTCACGACGAGCTTGCCCTTCAGAGACTGAATCAAAGGATCAACGGCCATTTCGATCTCAACCTTTCTCAAAACGGCCTTCTGAGGCACCGCACCTTGACGTTCAAACCGTCGCTCGCGTACCAAAGTACGCTTCGCTCCTCTTTCACGTCAATCTGCGGCACCTCAGAAGGCTCACTTGGTAGTCATGTTTACTTCAACGAGGCAAGGAGATGCTCAGCGGCACCGATGAGCGGAGCATCGCCCTCCAGAGAACCGATGAGGATCGGTGTGTTCTGAAGCGGATCGAGCGCCTGGCTGGCATAGCCCTCGTGCACCGAATCCTTCCACGTCTGCGAACGCCAATCGGGACCTTGGTGAATCACGCCGCCCGAAAGCACGATGACCTCAGGGTCCAGGATGTTAGCGAGCGAGCCCAAGCTGGCCCCCAGCGCAAAGCCGGCGTCGTGGATGACCTCGGTCGCCTTTGCGTCGCCCGCACGGCACAGGTCGTTCACATCGCGACCGACCGAAGGACGGCTGGGGTCGACGCGGCCAAAACGCTCATCGTACATACGACCAATGGAAGTGCCCGAAGCAACCGACTCCAGATGGCCGGAACGCCCGCAGGCGCAGGGAATGCCGGCGGCAGCCGAGCACTCGATGTGGCCCATATGGCCAGCAGCACCATGGAAGCCCTGCATCACGCGGCCGTTCTCGACATATGCGCCGCCGATACCCGTACCGATGCCAAGACACAAGACGGAGAACTTGCCCTTGCCGACACCCCAGTGGGCCTCGCCCAGAGCATGAGCCTGCACGTCGCCTACAACGGCAACGGGAAGACCGAGATCCTCGCGCAGACGCGGCCCCAACTGAACGCCGGACCAGCCGGGCATGATCTCATTGGCATACGCGATGGCGCCCGTCTTGGGATCGACGACGCCGGCAGCACCGATACCGACGCCAAGGACCTCGACATCGGGATTCGCCTCGAGAGCAGCCTTGATGGACGCCTCGATACGCTGGAAAACTGCCTCGCCGCCCTCTTTGGCCTCGGTGGGAACCTCAGCTTCAAAGACCGGATGGGGCACGCTGCCATCAGCCGGATACTCCATAATGGCAGTCGCGATCTTAGTTCCGCCGATATCGACAGAGCAGACGTACTTGTTCTCCATGTCGTTCTCCTTCGGAGATAAAAAACAACTACAGGAAATGCGCCGTCAGGCTAGCCGTCACAGCGCGGGTAAAGGTTTTCCAGGTGCCCAAGATCGCCGAGAAACCGTGTGGCCATTGACCTAACGGGTCATGGCCACACGGTTGAACGGCGAGGTCGGGTGCCTGGGAAAGCTTTACAGGAGACCGTTGTCCTGGAGGACCTTCTTAATAGCCTCGACGTTCTCGCCGGTCATGGCCTTCACCGGGCGCGGCATGGTCGGGCTGTCGAAGATGCCCATAAGGTTCATAGCGGTCTTGAAGGCGCCGACGCCACCGGCATAGCCCTGGACGCCCGAAGTGACATCCCAGATGTGCGAAATCTCATTGAGGCGATCCTGCTCGGCCTTGACGGTAGCCCAGTCACCAGCCTGAGCGGCCTTCCACTGGCGCACGTAGCCCTCGGGCTCAACGTTGGCAAGGCCCGGGACAGAGCCGTCGGCGCCACCGAGGTAGGCGCCGTCGACAACAACCTCGTGACCGGTGAGGATGCTCATCGGATGGCCGTTCTTCTCGTTCTCCTGAACGAGGTAGCGGAACGAGATGTCATCACCCGAGGAATCCTTGACGCCGGCCAGAACGCCCTCGGCGCCGAGCTTGGCAAGGAGCTTCCAGGGGAGCTTGGTGTGGACGCACACGGGAATGTCATAGGCAAAGATGGGCAGGTCAAGCTCCTCGTGCAGGATGCGGAAGTGCTCCTCGACCTCGGTCATGCCCTGCAGGGCATAGAACGGGCAGGTGGCGACGAGGGCATCGGCGCCCAGCTCCTGAGCGACCTTGCCGTGCTCAATCATGCGCTCGGTCTCGGTATCGATGATGCCGACCAGAACAGGCACGCGGTGGTCGACGATGCGAACGGCCTCGGCGATGATCTGGCGACGACGCTCGTCGGTGGAGAAAACGACCTCACCCGAAGAGCCCAAGAAGAACAGGCCATCGACGCCGGCATCGATCATGCGGTTGATGCTGCGCTCAAAGGAAGCAACATCGAGCTGGTGGTCTTCGGTATCGGGAACAACGACGGGAGGGATAACGCCGGTGAATTTCTGAGTTGCCACAAGAATCTCCTTAGTTGTCTGGCGGGCAGCCCTATGCCGCCCACTCTTGTTGGCAGTGTCCAGGCCGTCTAGGCCAAAGAACACGGGTAGAACGTTTGGTTAAAGAAGTCGACGACTTCGTTTTCGAACGCATTGATGCGCTCGTGAGCGTATTTTGCATAGATGATATGCCTCCGGTCACACTCAAGACCGTTGAATACGGCAAACTGATCCTTGGGATCGCTCACGGTATCCATAAGCGATGTGCCCATGAGCACCGATTCGCGCACCCGAGACGACAGCGCCTCGAGACCGCCAGGAAGCGGATTGGCAACCGCCGTGCAGGCGAGGCCCCGCTCGTCCAGAGCAGAAACCGCCAGCGCGACTCCGCCGCCAAGACCCTCGCCCCATGCAAAGATGCGGTCGGGGTCAATGCCATCAAGATTGCGTGCGACCTTCGCCAACGCGCAGCCCCAACGGACGCGCTCGACAAAAGCGGGCGAGGTAATCTCCTGCCGCAGATCGCTGGGTCCAATCGCCTCATCGTCCAGTGCAAGCACGGCATATCCCATGGCCGCAAACCTCGTCATGTGATGCCATCCCCGCACGGGTCGGTCGATGTCGTGAAACATCAGACATAGCGGCACAAGCTCGGATGCCCGAGCGCGACCGGCAGGCTCGATCAAACGTGCGTGGACTACATCGCCACCAAGCTCAAAGGAAACCTCGGAGTAGCGCGCGCACGGATTGGCGAAATCAATCGCCGTAATAGTCGGCCCGCAAACCTCAAGGTCCAAAGCGGCTATCTCTAATTCGGAAACATCCGCAGAAGTGTCGCCGCGCCAATCCCGGAAATCAGAGAGCCTTGACGAGACCGTCCCGGGAATCCCCACAAGGTCGGGGACAATCAGCTCGCCAACATTGCTCTCGCACTTAGTCATGAGCCTCCCCTCCCTCGCAGAAAAACGGAATGATCATATCGTCAAAGTCCTGTATCTCTTCGTGGCCAAAGCCCTCAAAGAACTCATGACGCTTTTCACAGGTCAGGTTGTTATAGACCGCAAACTGCGTTGCCGGCGGACAGACGATATCCGCCGTGCCCGTACCAAACAGGACGGGGCACTTGACCATGGGGGCGAAGTTCTTGGAATCGAAGTACGCCAGTTTGGCATAGGCTTCGTCGATACGAGTCGAATCCTCGTCAAACCAACGCGACCAATAGCGCAGGCCCTCATAGGCGATATCGTCGGCATCCAAATCCCAGACCAGGAGGAAATCTGACAGGAAGGGATAGAGGATGGCGGCGCGATTGATAAGCTCGCTGTTAAGTGCACAGGTCGCAATGCCCAAACCGCCGCCCTGCGACGCGCCGTTCACAAACACACGGGCAAGATCGATGCCCTCAAGCTCGCGAACGATGCGGCACAGGATGCGAATATCTTGGTGCAAGCGGACATAGTAGAGGTTGGCCGGATCGCCGTCGATACCGGCGACGATATGGCCCGCGACCGTTGTGCCCTCAAATCCACCAATGTCCTCGGAGGGACCTCCTTGGCCGGGGCAGTCGAGGGCGATGAGTGCCATGCCCATGCCCGCAAACGACGCCTGCTCAAACCAGCTGCGGCTTGCACCCGGATACCCATGGAACTGAAGTACCAATGGCACGGGCTCGTCCGAGACGGGTTTAAGGTACTTGGCATGCAGGCGAGCGCCACACATGCCGGTATACCAGAGGTCGAAAAGCTGGCAGGTCGCGGCATCGGTGACCGATGCCGTCTCGATCGCATAGTCAAGCCCGACGGCGTCGGCCTCGGCCATGCGATCCTTCCAAAAGAGATCGAAATCTGATGGACGGGGCATGGCGCCTCGATATTCACCAAACTGATGTTGTAGCTCCTGAGCACTTGGCATGGCTCGTGAACCCAACCTTTCGAAATCGCAACGGAGGTGCGCCCGGCAAGGGAACCGGGCGCACGGGAGGGAAAGCGAGGCTACTCGCCGAGCTTGGGGTGCAGCAGCGACGGCGCAGCGCCGAGCAGCATCTTGGTGTAGGGGTCCTGGGGGTGCTGGAAAACCTGCTTGGCCTCGCCCTGCTCGACGATCTTGCCACCATTCATAACGATGATGTCGTCAGAGATATAACGGACCGTCTGGATGTCATGGCTGATGAACACCATGGCCAGGCCGAGCTCCTTCTTAAGGTCGGTCAGCAGGTTCAGAATCTGCGCGCGGACCGAAACGTCCAGAGCCGAGGTGGGCTCGTCGGCGATGATGGCATCGGGGTTCAGCGACAGGGCACGGGCAATTGCGACGCGCTGGCGCTGGCCGCCCGAAAGCTGGCCGGGAAGAACCTCGGCGGCAGAGCTGGGCAGACCGGTGAGCTCCAGGAGCTCCTTGACGCGCTTCTCCTGCTCGGCCTCGGTACCCAGGTTGTGAACGCGCATGGGATCGAGCAGCTGCTCGCGAACGACCATGCGGGGGTTGAGCGCCGTGGCCGGGTTTTGGAACACGACCGAGATGACGCGACCCATGTGACGACGGTCCTCGGCGGTACGTTTGGTAACGTCCTTGCCCTTAAAGTAGACCTTGCCGCTCGTGGGGGCCTGCAGGCCGCACATGACGTTAGCGGTGGTGGACTTACCGCAACCGGACTCGCCGACGATGCCGATCGTCTGACCGGGCATGAGCTTAATCGTTACACCCTGGACGGCGTGAACCAGGTTGGGGTGCAGAATAGAGCCGGTACGGGTCCTAAAGGTGACGTGGACGTCATCAAGGAAGATGATCGGCTCGACGCCGTTGACTGCGGTCTCGCTCATCTACATCACCTCCGCGTGAGGGGTCAAACCATTTGCCTTGAGCACCTCGTCGGGGAGCTCGGAATAGAAGTGCTCGGTGCCGGGCACGCGCTTAAAGACCGGACGGGTGTCCAGACCGATGCGCGGATGGCTCGAGCGGGGTGCGAAGCGATCGCCCTTGGGGAAATCGCGCGGGCTGGGAACGGCGCCGGGAACCTGATGCAGGCGGCCCGAACCGCTCTCGATGGACAGAACGGAACCCAGAAGACCGCGGGTGTACTCGTGGATCGGGTTGGTAAGCAGCTCCTTGGTGGGCGCCTGCTCGATAACCTGGCCGGCGTACATGACCGTGATGTTGTGGGCGACCTCGGCGACCAGCGCCAGGTCGTGCGAGACGAAGATCATGGCAAAGCCGAGCTTGGCCTGAAGATCGTTGAGCAGCTTGATGACCTGCTTCTGGACGGTAACGTCCAGAGCGGTCGTGGGCTCGTCGCAGATGACCAGCTTGGGGTCGCGGGTAAGGGCCATAGCGATCAGAACGCGCTGGCGCTGACCGCCGGAAAGCTCGTGCGGATAGCTCTCGAGCGTACGCTTGGGATCGAGGCCGACGAGCTCCAGGAGCTCCTCGGCGCTGCGGGTTCCGCCGCGCTTGGTGAGCTGCTTCATCTGGGCAGAGATGAGCATGGAGGGGTTGAGCGAGGACAGGGCGTCCTGATAGACCATAGCGATATCGGTACCGCGCAGGCCGAACCACTCCTTCTTGCTCATCTTGAGCAGGTCACGGCCCTCCCAGAGGACCTCGCCGGAAAGGTGCTCGTCCTCATCGGTCAGGCCCATGATGGCCAGCGTGGTGATGGACTTACCGCAACCGGACTCGCCCACCAGGCCCATGGTCTGACCAGGACGGACGTCAAAGTTGACATGGTCGACAACGTTAATGTCACCGTGATGCTCAAACTGAATGCAGAAGTCACGGACCGAGAGAATCGGTTCGACAGACTCATCAGGCACATGGCGATCGTCACGCTTGAGCTCGACATCGCGCAGGGCACCAAGGCGAGCGGAGAGGGACTGGGCCTGCTCCTTGTAGGCGCGAACGGGGTCGGAGACCAGCAGGTCGGCCTCGCGACGCTTGGAGGAATCGGTCGGATCCAGGGCGGCGGAGGGAGCAGCGGCCATAGCGTCGGTAATGCCCTCGGAGAGGATGTTGAGCGCCAGGCAGGTGATCATGATGGCCAGGCCCGGGAACAGCGCCTGCCACCAACGGCCGGCGAGCACGCCGCCGCGGGCGTCGGCGAGGATGTTGCCCCAGGTAGCGGTGGGCTCCTGAATACCAGCGCCGATGAAGGTCAGCGAGGCCTCGAAGATGATGGCGTCGGCGACCAGGGTAACGGTGAAGACCATGATCGGGGCGATGCAGTTACGCAGAACATGCTTGATCAAAATCCACGGAGCCTTGGCACCGGAAACGATGACCGCGCGGACATAGTCCTCGCCGTACTCGGACACGATGTTGGCGCGCACGATACGGGCAATCTGCGGAGTGTACATAAAGCCAATGGCGAAGATGATCGACGGCACGGAGTTGCCCAGGATGGAGACGAAGACGGCCGCGAGGGCGATGCCCGGGATGGACATGATGATGTCCAAGATACGCATGATCGTCTCGGAGACGGCCTTGCGCGAAACCGCTGCAAGGGCGCCTACGACCGAGCCGCAGACCAGAGCCATGGCAGTGGCGCCAAAGCCGATAATCAGCGAGTAACGACCACCGTAGAGCATACGCGACAGAATGTCGCGACCCTTATCGTCGGTACCGAAAATAAATCCGTTGCCGGGAGCCTGGCGAGCCGTAAAGATCTCGACCGGGCTATAGGGGGCAAGAAGGGGCGCCAGAATCGCAGTCAGGGCGACCAGCACCAGCACGACGGCTGCAATCTTAGAAGACAGCGTCATCTTCTTCCAGCCACCGAGCTTGAGCCCCTTGGAGGCAGCCTTCTCGAGCTGCTCGGTTTGCTTCTCTCGAATCTTTACCATAATCTACACCGTCCTGATGCGCGGGTTGATGAGCAGGTAGAGCATGTCAACCACGATGTTGATGATGATGAAGGCAAGAGCAACGACGATAACGACGCCCTGAACCAGGTTCGCCTCGTTGCCCTGAACGCCCTGCAGAATCGCGGTGCCCATGCCGGGGAGGTTGAAGATAACCTCGATGACGACGGCGCCGCCCATGAGGTAACCGATCTTAAGACCGAGGGTGGTGACCGGGGTGATCAGCGCATTGCGAAGAACGTTGATGCCGACGACGACCTTCTCGGGAACGCCGGCGCCGCGAGCCATACGGACATAATCCTTGTCGAGCTCCTCGACCATGGCGGTGCGCACGATACGAGTCATCTGGCCCGTCAGCGGAAATGCCAAGGCGATAGCGGGCATGATCATACGTCCCAGATAGCCAACCGGATTCGTGGTGAAGTGAGGCAGAGCACCCGATGCCGGGAGCACCTTAAGGTAGGAAGAGAACAGCAGGATCAACAGAACGGCAAGCCAGAACGACGGGGTTGCCAAGCCGGCGATGGAAAAGACGCGGATCACTTGGTCCGGCCATTTGTCGCGATACAGTGCCGCGATGACGCCGAGCAAAAACGAAACGACCGCACCGATGGCAAGACCGATGAAGGTCAACTGCATCGTGACGGGCAGGGCCGTGGAGATGCGCTTGGCAACGGAGTTGCGAGCAGCACCATAGGTGCCCATGTCGCCATGGATCAAATCGCCCATATAGCGCACGTAGCGCACGGGCCAGGGGTCGTCCAGACCATACTTCTCATGGTACTCGGCAACCGCCTCGGGCGAGGCACCGTCACCCAACGCCGTGTAGGCGGGGTCGGTCTTGGAGAACGACATAAGGAAGAACACCAGGACGGTGACACCCAATGCCATGATCGGCAGCGCCACAAGACGCCTTCCAATCAAACGTAGCAAGTTGTTCACGTTCTCTCCCCTTTCTTTTGTCGGTAGGACCAACTGGTATATGAGTACGGATACTCATTACAAGACCCGAGCGACATCGTTGCCGCCCGGGTCTTTGTTTCAACTATGAGGATACGGTCCCAACGACCGACATCCTGCATACAGACTCAAGCGAGTCTTACGCCTTGACGGTCGCAACGCCCCTGAAGGACATGCTCGTCGTGCCGATGCCCTTGAAGCCATCGAGGGCCTCACCGTTGGGCGCAGTGGACGGATCGTCCCAGGAAGCGGAGACGGTCTTGACGTGAACAACGGGGTACAGAACGGCGTTGTCGGCAATGATGTCGAAGCACTCGTTCCACTTCTTCTGCTGCTCGTCGCCCTCGGCGGCAAGAGCCTCGTCCATGAGACTGTGGAGCTTCTGCCACTCAGCGGACTCCTTCCACGGGCAACGGGTCTGCATCCAGACGTTGTCGCCGTACCACCAGTTGAGCAGCAGGTCGGGGTCGGCGCCGAAGCAGGAAGGATCGCCAGGGGCAAGGAGGATATCGTAGGCCTCGCCGCCGTCGATGGCAGCGTAGGTGGCCGGCGAGGTATCGGTCTGGATGGTCACATCGAAGCCGAGAGCGTCGAGGTCGTTCTTGACCTGGGCGGCCATGCCCTTAATCTGCTCGTTGTCGGTGGTGCGCAGGGTGATGGCACCCGGGGTGATGCCAGACTCCTCGATGAGCTTCTTAGCCTTCTTGGCGTCGGTCTTGTACACCGTGGAAGCCTCATGATAGTTGGTGAAGCTCTTGGGCAGGTAGCAGCTGGCAGCGGTGGCAAGGCCGGCGAAGGTGTTGCTGACCATCTTCTCGGTGTCGAGCGCATACATGACAGCCTGACGGACCTTGACGTTGTTCCAAGGCTCCTTGGCGACGTTGAACATGATGAAGCGGGTGCCGAAACCCTGAACGTTATCGATCTTGCAGCCGGCGCTCTCGAGCTGGTCGACGGCGTCAGCGGTAACGAGCTCCATAACGAGCGTGGAGCCCTCCTGCTGAGCGGTAACGCGAGCGGTGGGGTCGGTCAGGATGCTGTACTGGATCTTCTTATCCTCGGCAGCATACTCACCGTTGTACTCGGGGTTGGGAACCAGGGTGATCTCGGTATCGGAGATAGAGTCGTACATCCAGGGGCCGGAGCCGATCGGCTGCTTGGCGCGATCCTCCTCGGTCTGGGTAGCCGGGGTAACGCGGATGATGGCAAGACGATCCTTGAGCAGGGAGAAGTTGGGGACCTTGGTCTTGACCGTCACAGTGCTGGCGTCCTTGGCCTCGATGGACTCGAAGGGCTGGAAGAACGGAGCATAGGTAGCGGAAGCGGCGCAAGCGGTGTAGGAGGCAACGACATCGTCAGCGGTGACCTCGGTGCCATCGGAGAACTTGGCGCCCTTGCGGATGGTGACCTCGAAAGTGGTGTCGTCCACAGACTTGGGATCGTCGGTGGCGAGCTCGTTGAAGGTGCTGTAGTCGTGGTAATCGATGCCGTAGAGGCCCTCGACGACGTGCCAGTTAGCACCCAGGCCCACAGCGGAGCCGGTGCTGGCGGGATCGAAGCTGGACGGAGCGTAAGCGGAACCAGCGGTGATCACGCCGCCGCCACGGTTGGCGGAATCGGTGGAACCGGAAGCGGAACCCTCGTCGCTGGAGTTGCCACCGCAGCCGGTGAGACCAAGCCCTGCGACAGCAGCGACGCTGCCGGTGAGGCCGAGGAACGAACGCCTGGACATACCCTTGTTGATGATGGCCATGTCTTCTCCTATCAATAGAGAATCTTACCCGGGAGCACCTAGACGTGCCCCCGCGCAACTTGCGGACGATATATACCTTACCTACCGACGAGCCCAACTGAGGTGCCGCGCTCGGCGACCGATACATACATACGCTTGAACGGTATTTACTACCGTTCACCGAATTCATTGACAAACGATTCGCCAGACAGTATGTATCGCCGAGGTGAGATATCAGTCTTCGTCAACCCGCAGGATAGCAGGGTTGTTCACCATGGCTAGTCAAACGTTTTAGCGTTAATAAAACCCGAAATCGGCTGGTAATCGCCGTGAAATAAATGATTGAAAATCACGCAATCATGTATATCAGTTGTTTAGAGGCGTGTTTAGTTTTCGGATTGCTTTGCCGCCGCCTCGGCGCGCTCGGCATTCCATGCAACGAGCGCCTCGTGAACCGCTTTGGCGACATCGGCAGGAATGCCTCGAACTTCCGCGATCTCTTGCTCGCTCGCCGCGCGCAAACGCTTCATCGAGCCAAAATGGCGCATAAGGGCACGTTTTCTGGTGGGTCCCACGCCTGGAACGTCATCGAGTACCGAAACCGTCATGGCTTTATCGCGCAATTCGCGATGGAACGTGATGGCAAAACGGTGCGATTCATCGCGCACCTGTTTAATTAGATAGAGCGAGGCAGACCCGGTCGGCAGCACGACGGGAGTCTCGTCCCAAGGCACAAAAACTTCCTCATCGGCCTTTGCCAAGCCACAAACTGGTATATCGAGCCCAAGAGCCTCAAGTTGCTTGATCGCAGCGGTCAATTGCGGCTTACCGCCATCGACAACGAGCAAATCGGGGCGCGAGCCAAAGCGCTCGTCGGCCATGCGCTCGGGAGCATAGCGTCGTCCCAAAACCTCGGACATCGACACGAAGTCGTTTGCCTCGTCCAATTCGGCCTGGATTTTAAAACGACGATACTGGCTCTTGTCGGCGCGCCCGTTGGTAAACACCACCATCGAGGCGACCGTAAAGGTGCCATGCAGCGTCGAGATATCGAAGCACTCGATACGCAACGGCGGCGATGGCAGCGCCAACGCACTTTCGAGCTCCAGGAGCGCTTGATTGGTGCGGTCGTCAGCGTACCCCGTTCGCATCATGTAGCGCATGAGGGCATGGCGCGCATTTTTGGATGCCATATCGAGTAGACGGTGCTTTTCGCCACGCTGCGGCCTATGGAGATGGCAGGAACGCTCACGCTTGCCCGCAAGCCACTCCCCCAGCGCCTCCGCATCCTCAAGCTCGACGGAAAGGTTGACCTCAGCTGGAATATCAGCCGTCTCGTCGTAATAGCGCTTAAGAAAGCCCGACTGGAGCTCTTCCTCGTCAACATCAAGACCCTTGTCGAGAATGAACTCGCAGGTGCGAACTGTTCGGCCCTCGCGAACGACGAAGACGCAAGCGGCGGAGATGGTCTCCTCGCGATAGAAACCGATGACATCGATATCGACACTGGAGGGAAAAACGACTTGCTGACGGTCGTCCAGACCCCTGATGACCTCCAAACGACGTTTGACGCGTGCCGCGCGCTCAAAGTCGAGCGCCTCGGCGGCATCCGCCATCTCGGAGGTCAGCTCATCGACGACATCCTTGCGATGGCCCGACAAAAAGCGCTCGACACGCTTGACGTTCTTGGCATAGTCTGCCGGGGAAATCGCGCCGACACACGCACCCGGGCCGCGCCCGACATGATAGTCGAAGCAGGGGCGCCCGTTTTGCGCGCAAATCATATTGACGATGTCTTCCTCGCCCTTGTGGGACTCGACGATACGGCGACAACGACGCCACTCCGCACAGGATGCGGAGCAGATGGGGATAACCTTGCGCAGCGTATCTATCGTCTCACGTGCCGCGCGGCTATCGGTATAAGGTCCAAAATAGCGCGTTCCCGGCTTATGACGCTCACGCGTGTATTTGATAGCAGGATACAGGTCGCCCTTTGTAATGGCGATAAAGGGGTAGCTCTTGTCATCCTTGAGGTCGACGTTAAAGTACGGATGGTACTGACCAATCAAATTGCGCTCAAGCACCAACGCCTCGTGCTCGGTCTCCACCACGATATAGTCAAAGCTCGCCACCAGCTGCATCATCAGCGGGATCTTCTGGCGCTCGTCCTGCAGCGTCACGTACTGACGCATACGGGCGCGCAGGTTTTTCGCCTTGCCCACGTAGATGACATCGCCCTTGGCGTCTTTCCAAAGGTAGCAGCCGGGCTGCGTGGGAACGCGCGAAACCTGCTCGGCAAGCGTTGGAATGCTGTCGTGACCGGCCACGCGCACCTACTTGCGACGAATCAGCGCCGAGACCTCGGGCATCTTAAGGACGACGGCAAGGCCAAAGGTAACAGCAAGCGAGACGACACCCGCAACGCAAACGTAGCCAAGAGTAATCAGAATCGAGCCGCCAAGTGCCCCGACAAAGTGCTCAAGCGCCCACATGACGCCGGCGCCTGCGGCAGCACCCAGGCCACCGAGCAAAAGGCCAAAGAAACCGCCATGCAGGATAGACTTGACCTGAAGACCACGCAGACGACGGCGCAGCCACCACAGTGAGCATCCGACCAAGACCACGTAGTCGACGACATACGAAAGCGCGATTGCCGGCATACCGAAGCCCAGCACAACGCCAAACACCAGAACCGAGCCGGCCTGGCCGATGGCGGAATACAGGCAATAGCGGCTATAGGGCTTCATGTCGAGCAAGGCAGAGAAGCTCTTCTGCATCAACACGACCACGCCGTAGAGCGGCAGGGAAAGTGCCAGATAGATAAGGAACTCCGACACCAGCGCCACGCCGGACTCATCAAACTTGCCAGCGCAGTAGATCATGTTGAGCGGACGCGCGAAGACAATCAGGTACAGCGCGAACGGAATCAGGAAGAACAGCATCTGGGCGACGCCACGCGAAATACCCGTGCGAACGCTGTCGTAATCCTTCTCCTGTGCGTCGTGAGAGAGCTCGGTATAGAGCGCCGTCGAAAGCGAGGCGGCAATCAGAGCGTAGGGCAGCGTGTACCACAGGCGCGCATAGGCGATGACGGAAGGACCAGTCTCGGGCTGGACCACCAGCGCGGCAGCGTTGGTGATAGAAGTCGAGACAAACATGCACACCGTGGCGAGCAGCGTCGGGATACCGAGCGCAATCGTCTGGCGCAGTGCGGGGTCCTTAAAGTCGATATGGATATGGGGATGCACGCCGTGCTTGCCAAGCGCGGGGATCTGACATGCCATCTGAACAAAAACACCGAGGGTCGTACCGGCCGCAATCAAGATGATGCCGGCACGTTCGCCAAACTGTGCGGACACGGGCGCAAAACCCATAAAGCTCGCAATGACGATCACATTGTTGAGGACCGGGGCAAACGTCGACCAGAAGTAGTCGCGGTGTGCGTTGAGAACGCCCGAAAACACCGAGCCCAAACCATAAAACAGAATCTGGATGGCAAAGAAACGGAACATGAACGCAGCGGTATCCATGCTGCCGCCGTCACCCGAAAGGAACGATTGCGTCCAGATAAAGCCCGGGGCGAACACGGTCCCCAGCAACGAAATGGCACCCAGCACCAAAAGCAGAATGCCAAGCAGGTTGCCCACGTACTCGTTCGAGGCCTCGCGACCCTGCTCACGCCTCACGCCCATGTACACGGGCAAAAACGCCGTCACGAGCATGCCGCCCATCACGAGTTCGTAGAGCATATTTGGCAGGTTGTTGGCGACCTGATAGGAGGACGAGAGTAGCGACATGCCGATAGCGGCCGCCATTGCCCACGTGCGGATAAAACCGGTGACGCGAGACACGATGGTCAGGATGGTCATAAGCCCGGCGGAACGACCAACCGTGGAGTAGTCCGACGAGCCCATGTCGTCAGTGTCATCTCGCGACGAAGAAGCTTCGGATGAGGGTGTCTGAGGCGCAGATTCTTCTGCAAAATGAGCTCCGCGCTTCAATTCTTCCTGCGGCATCGCTCAGTCCTCTCTCGTAATCGCGGCAACTGTCGCCCCGCAAAATGCAATTAAATCATCAGGTGCAAGCTCGAGCTGATATCCACGCTTGCCTCCCGAAATAAAAATGGTATCCCAAAGGACACATGTCTCATCAATGAGCGTCCGGTAGCGTTTTTTCATACCGACCGGACTGCAGCCGCCGCGAACGTAGCCAGTCGCCGCAAGCAAATCCTTCACATGCATCATGGCCAAGGACTTCTCCCCCGCGGCACGCGCGGCGGACTTTAGATCGAGCTCGTCGGCAACAGGGATGCAGCACACGACGTGGTCGTTGGACGGCGTCACGCAGACCAAGGTCTTAAATCCTTGACCGGGCTCCTCGCCAAGCTGCTCCGAAATCGCGACCCCCAGGCCCGCCGACTCATCACCATCGTCTTCGTACGTATGTAGAACATAGGAAATGCCGGCGCTTTCCAGCTCGCGCATCGCATTGGTTTTTGGCGTCTTTACAGCCTTTGCCATGGCATATCCTTTCCCTCGCATTCGGACGCAAGGATTAAGTATATGTCCAATTCGGCTGCATACGTCACTTCGACACAGCAAGCGCCATCGAATCACAAGGAGTCGATGGCGCCCATAAACTGAATCGCCTATTTATTGAGCATCAAGTTGAGCCTGACGCTCCCGGTCACGCCTGAGCAACGGCGCCAAAAACTGGCCCGTATAACTCTGCGGACAGTCCGCAACCTGCTCCGGTGTGCCCGAAACCACGACGGTTCCGCCGCCGTTACCGCCCTCGGGGCCCATATCGATCAGGCGGTCGGCAACCTTGATGACATCAAGGTTGTGTTCAATCACCAGCACCGTGTTGCCCGCATCGACCAAGCGCTGCAGCACATCGAGCAGCTGGCGGACGTCCTCAAAATGAAGGCCGGTCGTCGGCTCGTCCAAAATATAGAACGTCTTGCCCGTCTGGCGTCGATGAAGCTCCTTGGCGAGCTTCACACGCTGCGCCTCGCCGCCCGAGAGCGTCGTGGCGGGCTGGCCCAGGCTCACGTAGCCCAAGCCTACATCGTACAGCGTCTGGAGCTTGCGCTTAATCTGCGGGATATTCCCAAAGAAGGCCAGTGCCTCGGTGACGCTCATGTCGAGCACGTCCGAGATGGTCTTACCACGGTAGGTGACCTCAAGCGTCTCGCGGTTATAGCGTTTGCCGCCGCAGACCTCACAGGGGACATAGATATCGGGAAGGAAGTGCATCTCGATCTTAATTTGTCCGTCGCCCTTGCATGCTTCGCAGCGACCTCCGCTCACGTTAAAGGAGAAACGTCCCGGCGAGTAGCCACGCGCCTTCGACTCCGGCGTACTCGCAAACAGCGCGCGAAGATCATCCCACAGGCCAATGTACGTAGCAGGGTTGGAACGCGGCGTGCGGCCAATCGGCGACTGGTCGATGTCGATCACCTTATCGATGCACTCGATACCCTCGAGCTTTTTGTACGGGCCCACAGGACGCGTCGAACGGTGAATGGCATTCGTAAGCGCAGGCGCAATGGTGTCGGTAACCAGGGAGCTCTTGCCCGATCCCGACACGCCGGTAACAACCGTAAGCGTACCAAACTCGATCTTGGCGGTAACGTTTTTGAGGTTGTTGGCGCGGGCGCCCGTGATCTTAAGGCAGCCGCGACCGGGCTTGCGGCGTTCATCGGGAACCCGAATCATTCGCTTGCCGGTCAGGTAGGCACCCGTCATCGAATCGGGGCACGCCATGATATCGGCAGGCGTTCCCGCGGCGACCACGTGTCCGCCGTTCACGCCCGCACCGGGGCCCATGTCGATCACATAGTCGGCAGCACGAATCGTATCCTCATCATGCTCGACGACGATGACGGTATTGCCGATATCGCGTAGGCGCTCAAGCGTCTTGATCAGGCGCTCGTTGTCGCGCTGATGAAGACCGATCGAGGGCTCGTCCAGAATATAGAGCACGCCCATGAGACCCGCGCCGATCTGCGTTGCCAGTCGAATACGCTGGGCCTCGCCTCCGGAAAGCGTCGCCGAGGCACGGTCGAGGGTCAGATAGTCGAGTCCGACATCGACCAGAAAGCGCAGGCGCTCCAGGATTTCCTTAACGATGCGCCCGCCGATAAATTGTTGGCGCTCGGTAAGCTCCAAGCCCTCAAAAAACTCGAGCGACTCGCGGCACGATAGGCAGCAGACCTCGTAAATGGACTTACCGCCTACGGTAACGGCGAGCATCTCGGGGCGCAGACGAGCACCATGGCAACTCGAGCACGGCTCCTCGCGGATGTACTTCTCCAAGCGCGCCTTGGTGTTCTCATTCGTCGTCTCGGTATAGCGCTCGTACAGGATATTGCGCACGCCCGAGAACTTGGTGTCCCACTGGCTGCGGCGCCCATCGAGCTTTTGATAGTCGACCGAAATCTTCTGGTCGCCCATGCCGTCTAAAAACGCGCGACGCACCCGCGGAGGCAGATCCTCCCACGGCGTATCGACGCTCACCTTGAAGTGCTTACAAACCGCAGCGAAAATCTGCGGATAGTAGTTAGAGTTGCCAAACAGGCTGCCAAAGACCCCGTCGGCGATCGACTTCGAGGGGTCTTCGATTAGGGCCTCGGCATCGACCGTCTTCTTAAAGCCCAGGCCATCGCACTCGGGGCACGCGCCATAGGGCGCGTTGAACGAGAAATCACGCGGCTGCAAGTCATCGATGGAGTGTCCATGCTCCGGGCACGCCAGGGCCAACGAATACTCCAGCAGCTCGCCCTCGGTCCCCTCGGGAGCATCACGATCGGGCAGCATGTACACGTTTACATTGCCATGAGCCAGCGCAGTCGCCTGTTCAACGGACTCGGCAATACGGCCCAGCGAGTTCTCGCGAATCACGATGCGGTCGACCACGACCTCGATATCGTGCTTGAATTTCTTATCCAAATCGATAGAGTCATCAAGCGAGCGAACCTCGCCGTCGACACGCACGCGGCTAAAGCCCTCGGCGCGAAGGTCCTCAAACAGCTTGGTGTACTCGCCTTTTCGCCCGCGTACCACCGGTGCCAGCACAAACGCGCGGCGGCCCTCCCCCGCCGCCAAGACCTTGTCGGCAACCTGATCGGTCGTCTGACGCTCAATGACACGGCCGCATTCGGGACAGTGCGGGGTGCCCACACGGGCGAACAGCAGGCGCAGATAGTCATAAATCTCGGTTACGGTGCCCACCGTCGAGCGCGGGTTCTTGGATGTCGTCTTTTGATCAATTGAGACAGCCGGCGACAGACCGTCGATTGAATCCAAGTCGGGTTTGTCCATCTGGCCCAAGAACTGGCGCGCATAACTCGAAAGGCTCTCGACGTATCGACGCTGGCCCTCGGCATAGATAGTGTCGAATGCCAGCGAACTCTTGCCCGAGCCAGAAAGACCGGTAATGACCACGAGTTGGTCACGCGGAATTGAAACATCGATATCACGGAGGTTGTGCTCACGAGCGCCGCGAATAACGATAGAAGAATCAGACATGGAAGCTCCTTGCCTCCTATTGCATCGAACCATACTGCCGATGAGTTTAGCGCACTCGACGCGCACAGATGTTCGTAATACAAGATTCGCAGACCTTTAGCTTTGCGTATCGGGCGCTTTGTTTCTCGAAATGCCGTGGAAAGGTTACAGTAATCTAATACTGAACTTAATTTGCTGTACCAGAGGAACGTCCATGACCGAAGATATCCCCCTTGAAATCACTTCGAGCGACATGGCCAATCTGCCCATATTCATCGCCGTCCTTATCGTAGCCGCCGTCGTCGTGCGCGTGTATTTTTCAATCAAACGCAACGAAAAGCCACCCATTGCCCGCGTCTTTTGGTGCGCGACGCTCCTCATCCCGCTCGGCGTGGTAGCTGCATGGGTTACGAATCAATTGCTCGTAAATGAGGGCAGCTCCCTATGGGTCCTTTCTTATTCGGCGCTCGGTGCTGCCGCCGTCATGCTTCTTGTCGAGCCCTTGGTTTCGGGACTTATCGACCAAACCGACCTTGCGACGGGAACAGTTGCCTGTATTTGCCGTGACATCCTTGTCATCGCCGCTGTTTCAGCGCTCTCGTTCGTTTCACTCGAAATTGCCTGCAACGAAACGTTCTATCGCATTCCCGCCAACTCATTCGGGTTTTCCGTCGGGCTGCTCGCGACGGTTCTGCTCTCCCTTTATTTGCTGGGACAGCGTCATGGAGGCGTCATGGCCCTCGTGCCCGTCGTCTGTTGCATCCTTGGCATTGCCGAGCACTTCGTCATAACGTTTAAAGGCGAAGCCATCCTGCCAAGCGATATCTTGGCCCTTGGCACCGCAATGGAAGTGAGCGAGGGATACGAGTTTACCTTTACCGCCGGAATCGTAACCTCTCTCGCCCTGCTGGAGATTTCCCTGGGGCTTCTTTCGCTCATCCGACCGCGAAAGCTCCGTACGCCCACCCATGTCTTCCCCGCTATCGCCGCTAACCTCTGTGCTTTTCTGCTAGTGACCGTTGTGGGGCTCTCAGGCTTTTCCAACATCGACTTGGAGCAGGCGCTGGATTTTGGATTTGACCGTTGGCAGCCCATCACCACGTATGCGTCTCAGGGTTTTATCACTTCGTTCACCGAAATGGTCAACGAGTTGCCCATTGAGAAGCCCGAAGACTATACGCCCGATGAGGCGCAGAGCATCGAGCAGGAGCTCGCCGCCGTCTACGACAGCACATATGGCTCGAGCGAACAGCGCGCGGCGGCCGTTGCCCAGTTCAATGAAATCAAGCCGACGATTGTTGCCGTCATGAACGAGAGTTTTAGCGACCTTTCGTGCTTTGAGCAGCTCCAGACGGCCGGGTACACCGGCCCCGCATTCTACAACTCGCTTCCCGACACACTTGTTCGCGGCACCATGCTCGCTTCGGTCGCCGGTGGCGGAACGGCGAACTCCGAATTCGAATTTCTGACCGGAGCGACAACGGCCTTTGTCGGATTAGGCAAAATCCCCTATCAGCTGTATCAGATGAATGGCGTCAACAGCCTGGCAAAGGACCTTAAAGAGCTTGGGTATACCGCTACCGCTATGCACCCGCAAAACCCCGTCAACTACCATCGCGATAAAATCTATCAGCAGCTGGGCTTTGGAGACTTTCTTTCAATCGGCGATTTCGAAGGTGCGCCCTATTACCATGCCGGCGTATGCGACTACGCCACCTACGACAAGATACTCGACCTGCTTAGAACCGACGAAGCCCCGCAGTTCATCTTTGACGTCACGATGCAAAATCACGGCGGCTACGACTATGGCACCGTTCCCGCCGAAGAGCTGACAAACTATTGGGTCGAGGGAGCCAGTGAGGGTGCCAACAGCGCGCTCAACACCTATCTCACCTGCATCAACGCATCCGACCGGGACCTCGAGTACTTTATCAACGAGCTCCGCAATATCGGCAGACCGGTTGTTCTTGTCTTTTTTGGCGACCATCAGCCGAGCGCCGCGACGACTCTCAACGACGAGCTGTACCCTCAGGAAGATACGGCAAGCCACGCTTTCCGTATCTATCAGTCGACATATCTCGTCTGGGCTAACTATGAGATCGCCGGCAATACCGAGCTCAACGTCTACGACACCGTCGGGGCAAACGAGATTGCAGCCATTACCCTTAATAAGATCGGCGCCCCGCTCACCAATTACCAAAAGGCCCTGCTTGCGACAAGGTCAGATGTGCCCACCATCAATGTCGCCGGCTATCTCGGTGCCGACGGGCTGCGCTACGACTTGGAATCGGAAGACAGCCCCTATGTCTCCACAATCGACAAGCTGCAGCGCATTCAATATCTTGAGTTCGCCAGCAAGGTTCAGTAAGCCCGCCCGCTCGTTGGGGTGGCATGACATTGCAACGCACACTCGCGGCCAAACGCATCACACATGACTCCCGCTCGCAAACGAGGGTACAATGACGCTCGTGTCACATCGCGGGGCTCCGGCCCCAACATATACAAAGGAGTCAAACATGGGTTGCGAGCACGCACAGGCTGCCGGCGGACAAACCGCACCGCAGGAATTTGAAGAAAACACGCTGTCCGAGGTC